>DATNLB010000412.1:0-7531 GCA_035603095.1 Candidatus Acidiferrales bacterium | reverse complement strand
GCCTCGTTCGCGGCCATACGGGACCGGAGGAGGTTCGGAATTGCGATGGCCGCGATGATCAGAATGATCGCCACGACGATCAGCAACTCGATAAGAGAGAAACCCTTTTGCTTCTTCATGATGCTAGATCTCCTTAGAAATTTTATGGTGCCAGAGCACGCTATACCTATGGCAAGCCGGGGACCAATGTTCAGACCGCGGCTGCCGGTTGTTATCTGCATCTTAAGTAGTTGATAATAAATATGTTAATGGATTTTATCCGACCGAGACTGCGTGCGTCTCTGCCCATAAATGGGCAGAACCAGCTAAGGTTGCCCTTTTTTGTCGGTCCCTAGAAGCACTTATCGTCATGAGCATAAACCACCTGCCCCAGCGGATTGTGATTCTTGAAGTCTGCAAACTCTTCTGCCTCAGCCTAGAGATTATGTTTCTTGGCGTAATGACGGAAGGAACGGTAACTGATTTTCAGGAGTTCCGAGGCCCGGGTCCGAACCCCGCCCGCCTTCTCTAAAGCGGCTTGCAAATACCGGTGTTCGGCGGCGGCAATTTCCTTCTCGAAATCTAGGCCGTCGACTGGAAAACCCGCGGCCTGGCCTTCTGGCACCCCAATGGAAGATCCTGAATAGCCTGCGATCCGATCCGGCAACACTTTCAAAGAAATCTCCCTGCCCGTCTCCAGGGCGACGGCGCGTTCCATGGTGTTTTCGAGCTCGCGAACGTTTCCAGGCCAATCGTAGGATTCCAGGCGCGTCATGGCCTCCGGCAAGATGGCCTCGATGGGTTTTTCCATGGTCTTACGGAAGCGCTCGAGGAAGTGGCGCGCGAGGAGTGGAATGTCCTCACGGCGCTCGCGCAATGGGGGCACCTGTATGGGAATCACGCTGAGGCGATAATAGAGGTCCTCGCGGAAGCGGCCTTCCGCGATCTCCTTTTCGAACTCCTTGTTCGTAGCGGCAATGATGCGGACATCCACATCCGATTCTTCGGTACTGCCGATGGGGCGGACCTTGCCTTCCTGAAGGACTCGATAGAGTTTTACTTGCATGGTCAGGCTCATATTTCCGATCTCGTCCATGAAGAGCGTGCCGCCATGGGCCGCCTGGAAGAGGCCCTGGCGGTTTTCGTTAGCGCCGGTGAAAGCTCCCTTCATATAACCGAAAAGTTCGGACTCCAGGAGAGTCTCCGGGAACGCACCGCAGTTGATGGTGATGAAGGGGGCCTGGGCCCGAACGCTGTTTTCATGGATGGCGCGCGCAACCAGTTCCTTGCCGGTCCCGCTCTCCCCGGTGATGAGAACGCGGCTCGTTTGAGGAGCTACGGTTTGAATCATGTCGAAGATAGCGCGCATGTTGGGGCTCTGTCCGATGATATTGTCGAGCCCGGTGAGCCGCCGGAGCTCGCGACGCAGATAACCGGCTTCTTTCTTCCATTTCAGGCTCTCGGAGACTTCATGCACAGCGAGGCGCAATTGATCGACTAGCGAGTGGCCCTTGATGACGTAACGGTCGGCGCCGGAGTTGAGTGCCGCGATGGCGGTATCCAAGGCAGGCAGTGCCGTCATTAGCAGGAAAAATGAACCCGGGGAGATTTCTTTCGCGAATTTGAGGAGCTCTACTCCACTCTCGCCGGGCATACGGACATCCGAAATGATGATGTCGAAGATCTGCGATTCCAGCTTGCGCTTCGCCGCCTCCACGCTGTGCACCACTTCAACCCGGTGACCCTCCTTGCGAAAGGTAATCTCCAACAACTCGCCGATCGATTTCTCGTCGTCGACAACGAGGATGTGGGGCATTTCTCGCAACGCTTCCTTGACCGCGGCTTTGGTTCCTTGCATAGCGCCTCACGCAACTCGCGGCAGTTCGACGATAAACTCAGCGCCGCGGTCTTTCTCGGATATCACGCTGATCTTTCCACTGTGAGCCTGGACAATTTGATAGACGATGGAAAGCCCCAACCCGGTGCCGCCCTCGAAACCCGATTGCAGAGGCTCAAAAATCTTGGCCCGTTGCTTTGGGTCGAGGCCGATACCTGTGTCTTGAAAGGCGATGCGCAGCCAGAACGGGCGTTGTTCCAGCTTCACGGTCAGGGTGCCGCCATCGGGCATCGCTCGGATCGCGTTGTCGCAGAGATTCCAGAAGACCTGCCTGATTTTGTTGGCATCCACACGGGCGTGCAATTCTTTTCCGTTAAATGCGCGGACAATCTGGTACTTGGGGCCTATCTCCGGTTTCTTCTCCATGAGCATCAGCGTTTCATCGAGGAGGCCGCGAACATCGGCCTTCTGAAATTCGTAGGTCTTCTCTCGAGAATAGTTGAGAAAGTCCGTGATGATGTTGTTGAGCCGCTCGGATTCCCTGCTGACAATATTGACAAGATGCTTCTCGTCTTCCTCGAGCGGGACGAGGCGCGCGAGTTCCTTGACCGCGCCAGCCATGGCCGTCAACGGCTGCCGAATTTCGTGCGCGATGGCGGCGGAAAGCCGCCCCAGGGCGGCCATGCGCTCCTTGGTTGCAACTTCCTGCTCCAGGCGGCGAAGATCGGTGAGGTCCTGAAAATTGAAAACGTAGCCATCGCGTTGCGAGTCGCGCGAACGCAGCGGCGAAATACTGATGCCCAGATAGCGGACGTCTCCGGAAGGCGTTCGAAAGTCAATCTCTTTCCGGAGGGAGAGCCGCTCGCTATTTTCGTATTGACCGGGGAGCCAGAAATCCTCATTCAGTTCCTGCAGCTTCTTGCCGCGCAAATCGGCAAAGCGATATCCAAGAATTTCCTCGCCGGTGCGATTCAGCAGCAGAATGCGTCCGTGCAGGTCCGTGGTGATCAAACCACCGCGCATCGAGTGAATGATATCTTCGGTGAAGTCCTGAAGGCTGAGAAGTTCCTCGCGCTTCTCTTCGAGCTCGACGCCCTTTTTGCGAAGAGATTGGGACAGGAGGCTGGCCAGATAGGCGACAGCAAGAAACCCCAGAAGATTCATGACCAGCCAGGTGCGAAGGCTTTCCGTCGTGGGCAGCGCGGAGAAGGTGCGCGGAATCTTTTCCGCATAAGCCAGCACGATCATTCCCGCAAGGAGCAGAAAACAGGTGGCCGTGACTAGAAAAGCGATGCGCCGGGAGAACAAGATGCTCGCGACGATGATCACCAGCAGGTAGAGCAAGATGAAATAACTCTCTTGGAGACCAGTGGAATACACCAGCAGCGAAATCATCACCACATCGCCGGCAACCTGCAACCCGCCGTGCCACCGCGCTTGCGGGACCCAGCGCAGAAGGATGAGATGGAGGATTCCGAGTGTGATCCAGAAGATGATAAGAGGCAGGAAAAAACGATTAGTGCTGAAGCCCGGAATATACTGTGGCCAGACCACTCCAATGGTCAGGATAAGCGTGATCGTCAGAAGACGAACACGCGTCAACCAGTCCAGCCATTCTCTTGTTGCGAAGCTCTTATCCATTACTCGCCCGCGCCTTTGTCCCGGCATCCGGGCATCCCCAAGTCCGGGCAGGAAAAGCGGAAAACGGAGAGAAACTTCTCCGTCCTCCGCAAAGAGGACAGTGCCGAGCGGGCGAAAGCCCGATTAGTGCATCGAGCTCAGCTTGCCGATGAGCGAGAACAGCGGCAAGTACATGGAAATAACCACGCCGCCGACCACCACGCCGAGAAATACGATCATGACGGGCTCGAGAGCGGTCAGCAAGTCTTTGACCGCCGCGTCAACTTCTTCTTCATAGAAATCAGCGATCTTCTGGAGCATGGCGTCCATCGCGCCCGTCTGTTCGCCAACGGCAATCATCTGTGTGACCATACCTGGAAACACTTCGGAATCTTTCAATGGCTCGGTGAGCGACTTGCCTTCCTCGAGTGATTTTCTCACCTTTTGCAAAGCCCGCTCGACGACCGCATTGCCGGCGGTCCTAGCCGTGATGTCCAGGCCTTCAAGGATGGGCACGCCGCTGGAGATCAGCGTGCCAAGGGTCCGCGTAAAGCGGGCCACGGCAATTTTTCTCATCAAGATGCCCAGGACCGGAAGCTTCAGGATAATGGTATCGAGCACAAAGCGGCCCTGCGACGTGCCATACCAGACTTTCAGACCAAAGATGGCGCCCCCGAGGGCCACGAGGATGAGCAAACCAAAAATGCTGCCGACGAAATTACTCAGGGCAATGACGATTTTCGTGGGCAGCGGGAGATCCACGCCAAGGCCTGCAAACAAGGTGCCGAAAATCGGTACGACTTTCCAGAGCAGCAGGGTGATGACGCCGCCGGCGACGGTCAAGACACCCACAGGATAGACGAGAGCGGACTTGACGGCGCGCTGCAACTTGACGTTTTTTTCGATGTACGTCGAGAGGCGCTGCAGAATGGTGTCGAGAATACCGCCGGTCTCCCCCGCCTCCACCATGTTCACGTACAATGCGTCGAATACTTTCGGCGACCCGCGCATGGCCGCCGAGAGCGTCGCGCCGCCTTCGACCTGGCCACGCGTGTTTATCAGGACCTTTTGAAAGAACTTGTTCTCCTGCTGGGTGGCCAGAATCTCGAGACACTGGACGAGCGGCAGACCGGCGTCGATCATGACCGAGAACTGCCGCGTGAAGATCGCCAGTTCCTTGGCCTTCACGCCGCCGCCGAATTGGGGCATGTTGAATTCCTTGCCCTTCTCGGTCATTTTCGTCGCAGTGATCTGCTGTCGCTTCAGCAGGCTCGCCAGTTCGGTCTTGTTCGAGGCGGTCATTACCCCGCTGACGCTGCCGCCGGAGCGGCTGGTTCCCTGATATTTATAGTCCGGCATTTGATTGCCTCCTTAGTCCTTCAATCTCTTGCGCATACGGCCGTTGAGCCAATGTCGTTTCTCCTAGCGTTTGCCGGCCACGGGAGTTTTACTCCCGCTTCCCGGCGTTGATACTCCGCGATTGATCATGTCTTGCAATTCATCGGCATTCGAAGAACGCGAGAGCGCCATATCCAGCGTAATCATCTTTTGAAAATAAGCGTTCGCCAATCCCTGGTTAAAGGTCTGCATGCCCGTTTGACCTGTGCCGGTCTGCATCGCGGAATAGATCTGGTGAATCTTGTCTTCGCGGACCAGGTTGCGGATGGCGGGCGTCGGTATGAGCACTTCCATGATCATGGCGCGACCGCGACCATCGGCGCGCGGGAGAAGCGCTTGGCAAAGAATGCCCTCCAGCACCATGGAAAGCTGCGCGCGAATCTGGGGCTGCTGGTGTGAGGGAAAAACGTCAATGATACGATTGATGGTGGAAGAGGCCGAATTGGTGTGCAGGGTGGCAAAGGTCAGGTGCCCGGTTTCCGCAATGCGCAGGGCGGACTCAATCGTTTCGAGATCGCGCATTTCGCCGATGAGAACGACGTCGGGGTCTTCGCGGAGCGCGGCACGCAGCGAATTCGAGAAGGAATGCGTGTCCGCGTGAACTTCGCGCTGGTTCACCAGGCACTTCTTGTGATTGTGAAGAAATTCGATGGGGTCCTCGATGGTGATCATGTGCTCTTCACGTTCGCTGTTGATTTTGTCGAGCATGGCCGCGAGCGTGGTGGACTTCCCGGAGCCGGTTGGTCCGGTCACCAGCACGAGTCCGCGCGGCTTGTCGCACAATCCCTTTACAACCAGCGGCAATCCGAGAGCGTCGAAGCCTTTGATTTCCCACGGAATGGTACGGAAGACGGCGCCGACCGCTCCGCGCTGGTTGAAAACGTTGCCGCGGAAGCGGGCCAGGTTTTTCAAACCGAAGGAGAAGTCCAGCTCCAGGTTCTCTTCGAAGCGGTGTTTCTGCGCATCCGTTAAAACGCTATAAGCAAGAGACTTGGTATCCGCCGCAGTCAGAGGTGGCATGTCAAGAGGCCGGAGCCGCCCGTGCACCCGCACCCGCGGGGCGCTATTCGTGGTGATGTGGAGGTCGCTGCCTCCCATCTCGATCATCTTCTTCAGCAATTCACTGAGCGTAATTCCAGGCATCGGGCACCTTCAATTTTATAAAACCGTTTCGCGCAGGACTTCTTCCATGGTGGTCTGTCCAAGCGCAACCTTTATTAAACCGCTGCGCCGCAGCGTGATCATGCCCTGCTCGATCGCTTTCTTCTTTAATTCCAAGGCGGAGGCGCCAACAAGAATCAATTCGCGGAGCTCATCGTTTATTTCCATAACTTCGTAGAGACCGGTGCGGCCTTTGTAGCCGCGCTTGTTGCAAGTAGTGCACCCCTTGCCGTGGTAGATCTTGGTGGTCTTGGCCTCTTCCGTGGTGTAGCCAGCATCGATGAGCGCTTGGTGCGGAACTTCCAGCTCTTCCTTGCAGCTCCCGCAAATGCGCCGCACAAGACGCTGGGCGCAAATCAGGTTCACCGAGGTAGCCACGAGAAAAGGCTCGATACCCATGTTCATCAAGCGGCTGATGGTCGAAGGTGCATCATTGGTATGCAGCGTGGATAACACCAAGTGGCCAGTGAGCGCGGCTTTGACCCCGATTTCCGCCGTTTCAAAGTCGCGAATCTCGCCGACCAGAATAATGTTGGGGTCCTGGCGCAGGAAAGCACGGAGAGCGGCGGCAAAGTTCAGACCGATCTGTTCTTTCATCTGCACTTGGTTGATGCCCGCCAATTGGAACTCGACCGGGTCTTCCGCGGTCATGATGTTGGTGTCAACGGTATTTAACGTTGCGACGGAGGAATACAGGGTGTTGGTTTTGCCCGAACCCGTCGGACCGGTCACCAGCACCATCCCGTAGGGCTTCAAGATGTTGCGCTCGAATTTCTTGAGCGACTCCGGTTCAAACCCGAGCTTGGTCATGTCCAGCCGGAGATTTTCCTTGTCCAGCAAGCGCATAACGACTTTTTCGCCGTAGAGGGTGGGCACGGTCGAAACGCGGAAGTCCAGTTCCTTTTTCTTACCATCGGCCTTGTACTTGATCATGATGCGGCCGTCTTGCGGCAAACGCTTTTCCGCAATGTCCAGTTTCGCCATGATCTTCAAGCGGCTGGTAATGGCGTCCTTCAGGCGCAACGGCGGGGTCATCACCGTAGCAAGCTGTCCGTCAATGCGGAACCTCACGCGCATTTCGAGCTCGTAAGGCTCGATATGGATATCGCTGGCGCCACGCTTCACGGAGTCCGTCAAGATTAAGTTGACGAGTTTGATGATGGGAGCTTCTTCCGCGGCCTTCTCCAGCGTGGCGGTGTCCAGCTCCGATTCTTCGGCGGCCAACTCCAGCTCGTTGTCTTCATCAACGAGGTCCTTCATCAAATTACTGATCTCTTCCTGATTCGTTGAAGACCCGCCGTAAAAGCGCGTGATGGCGTCACCGATGGCCGACTCCGAGGCCACTACCGGCTCAACGTTGAACCCGGTCATGAACTTGATATCGTCCATCGCGAACACGTTGGTGGGATCCGTCATGGCGATGGTGAGAACGGAGCCGACGCGCGACAGCGGGATGACCTGGTAGCGCGATGCCGTGTCTTGCGGAATAAGCTTGATGACGTTGGGATCGATTTCGTAATACTTCAGGTTGATGGA
>DATNLB010000476.1:0-5577 GCA_035603095.1 Candidatus Acidiferrales bacterium | reverse complement strand
GCTGGTGGAGAAGCGCTTCAGCCTCCGGAAACCGCCTTGACCCTGTATTGGAAGAACGGCAAAGTGGCAACTACTGACGGTCCCTATGCGGAAACCAAGGAACAACTCGGCGGCATTCTCGTCCTTGAGGCGCGGGATATGAATCATGCTGTACAGCTCATGGCGCAGCATCCGGCGCTGACGTATGGCAACATTTTCGAGATTCGGCCAGCGGGGGACATGAACGAAATCATGAAGGCAAGTGAGCAGCGACGACGAAAGAACACGGCACGTTGAGAGCGAGCCGAAGTCAGAAGAATGATCACGATCGTGGCCGAGGCTGCATGATCGCAATCATGCTTTTCAGTTAGCTGGGGAAAGCTGATTTTGGTGCTGCTTCCGGCCATAGCAAAAAGAGTTTGCACAGAAATCCAGGAGGAAAGAACACAGATGCAAAAGGTTCGTGTCGCAGGATTTGGTGTTTCGTTGGACGGTTTCAGCGCCGGGATTGAGCAGAGCCTGAGTGATCCACTCGGCAAGCGGGGAACCGAGATCTTTCAGTGGTTCTTTCGGACAAAGACATTCCGCGCGATGCTCGGGCAGGAAGGTGGCGTTGTCGATACCGACGATGAATTCGCACGGAAAGCAATGGATAACTTTGGCGCTTTCATCCTCGGTCGCAACATGTTCGGTCCCGTGCGCGGCCCGTGGCTGGATCGCTCATGGAAGGGCTGGTGGGGCGACAACCCGCCGTATCATGCGCCAACCTTCGTTCTCACCCACTACGAGCGTGAGCCTCTGGTGATGGAAGGAGGAACGACCTTCTACTTTGTCACTGGCGGAATCGAAGAAGCGTTGAAACTCGCGAAACAAGCGGCGGGCGACAAAGATGTCAAGATCGGAGGCGGTGTTTCCACTGTACGACAGTATCTACGAGCTGGGCTGATAGATTCTCTGCAATTCGCGCTTTCCCCAGTCGTACTCGGTCGAGGAGAAGTGCTGTTCGCCGATCTCGACCTGCCTGCACTTGGATTTTCAGTGACCGAGCAAACAGCTACGGAACACGCGACCCATTTCGTACTGGAGAGAGCTTAAGGGCAGAAATTGTCAACGAAGCCCGAAGATTGGTACCGCGAAGTCTTAGTGTTGTATCGGAAGCGCGAGCGAGCAAGCTGCACACACGAGCGCGGTGTGTTTGCGCGCTTTCGATACAACGGCTTGAAGGAAGACGCTGGCGCTTGCGGCAGATGCGGGGCTATGGGAATTGAATCGATTCTTGCCGGTAACCCACAGATTTTACAGTAGTTGTAAAAATCAGGCGCAACTGAAAATCGCGATTCAAAACGTCATGGCGCTGCATGACTTCTTGAGCACGCGAAGCGTCTGCCACGCCAGCGGCTTCGTTCAAGTCGGCTTGTAGAACGTGATTGGGCGATTCCCGATGTCAATTGTCGGATTGCTACCCGGAAGTTGACCCACGATCCAGATTCACGCCACGTTTCACGTTCTCGTTTTCCTGCCGCTTTTCCGCGAAGCGCCCAGCGCAAGCCATGCGGCCACGGTGGCGAACTTTTCGTCCTGCGACCACGGGGAGCCAAGTGAGCGCCCCAATGCGGTGACGCGACGCATGATGTCGGCAGGCTTGAGACGGAAGACTCGCCCGGCGTGGTCCAAGAGTTCTCGTTCTTTGACTCTGAAATCGCGGAGGCCACAACGGCCGCTGGCATGAAGAAGAGCATCGCGGAAGAGTTCACCGTCCGCAGTGTGTATCAGCGCATGCGAAGCAAGAATCTTGTCCAACTCCGGAAGCGGTCTGCCAGAGGCAAGCAGCAGCCCGCATCGCGTGAGTTTCACTCCCTGTTCTTGCGTTCTAGATTCAAGCTCCCGGACGGCGCGGTAAGCCAGCCGCCTTGCCTCGGTCCGCATCCGCGAGATGAATTCACGGCCTTCACCTGGCGGCATCTTTTTTGCAGTGTGATAGGGCTGGCGGAATTCATACGTGAAAGTTTCAACGAGATGAACTCTCTGCCGCGCGAGAACCACAGGTACGCCCTCATCAACGCGCACCGCGACAACCGCCGCCCACCCCGAATGCGCGCGAAAGCCCAGCGCTGCTTGTTTTGAATGTGCCACCGCGAACGGCTTACCTCGGCTGCTCGCCTTCGACGATTTCTCTTACAATTTCGCTGGCGCGCGCTTCGTCTTCTGGCAAAACGAAGATTGCGTTTTTTCCGTCCGCTTTTTCGAAGCGCGCCTGAATCTGATTTTCCCTCAACGCCATCTCGATCATCTCTCCGGGATAAGAGTCTTCACTCGACCACACTCGCACCGTGGCCTCTTCCGGATTGCAGTTCGTGGGATCCCAGTCCGGCTGCCGGTTCTCGGAGTTGTCCTCCGCAGCGGCCTCTTCAAGAGCCGCCCTCCCATCATTCTCGGTTTCTTCGCTCTGGCCGTCTCCCGCTCGGGTAAATCCCTTCGCCAACGGCCGCCAGGCAAGTGTGGCTCGAACTGCCGGCGCGTAGCCTTTTCGATAAGGCAGAAGTCGCGCGGCATCCTCCTGTTCTTCCTCCGTTCCATAGGCATCTTTGATCGCGGCTTCCGCCTTCTCAAACTGTGAAAACGGGATCCCGATCTGAAAGGCGCTTTTGATGTTCAGGTTGAACAGATGATCCTCGCGCCGGACCGTCTTGTGGGGAATACCTTCCTCGGTGAGCAGTTCGCAAAGTTCGGCATGAAGGCGCGGGTCATCGCCCCTCCAAAAGGAGCAAAAAGGATCTTCCGAATCTTCGGTATGCGAACTCGCTTCACCTGTGGCGCCCAAACCATGCGCTGCTGGGGGCGGTTCATGCACCAGTTCCACGTCGCAGTCGGCGCATCGCGTAAACCCTTGCCGGTACTCCGCTTTGCATTGTGGACAATACATAGCGCGCCGAGTCTACTACACCTCGGACTCCCAACTCACCGGCGAGGGGTAGAAATCTCCCCGCTGCTCCTCCGGCTTCGCTTTCGCCCCAAATTTACCTTCCACTTTATCTTGACAAGTATGGTACCTATATGGTAATTTATTCTTTGATACTTAGTCGCCAGCATGATCGCTCCGCCTCGTGTTTCCGCCTTCCCGCTTCTTCACAAGTAACAAAATCTCCCGTCGTCCATCCTCTTTCAATTCAGCAATTTACAAAATGCTTTTTCAGCAACTCCTTTGTTTTGAAAACGATCCATCTTTCATGGGGGTGTACCTGCCCACGACCCTCATCCCCTCAACTGCCTATCCTCATATCTCCTATCTCCATATCCCTTTTCTTTCATACCCTTGCGCACTCTTTTGCATTTTTTTGCACTCATGCAAAACTCAACTCCTTTCTTTTCTTGCGTTTCCGCACTCTTCGCGAAAAACTACCCGAGGTGGGGTACCCCTCCAAATGATTTCCAGGGATGAAGTACTCCAACTCGCTTGCTTGCGTCTTTTCCGCACGCTCGCTCGTATACAAGTTAGAATGAGCGCCTCAATTTCATGTTTGCCCCCGCAACGGTCCAGTTTCTTCTGGACCCCGGCCACGCCGGGACCAACTTTGTTTTTTTCCACGCTGATGAGCGATGAAGCAAAATCCATTGCGCGCGGCCTGCAGAAACGCGACCCCGATCTGCTCGATCGCTTGATCGAGCAGTATCAATACCGCCTGTTCCGCTACTTGGTGTACGTCACGGGAAACAGAGAACGCGCCGAAGATTTCTTTCAGGAAACCTGGATCCGCGTTCTCGAGCGCGGCCACCAGTACGACGGCAAGTCGAAATTCGAAGCCTGGCTCTTCGCCATCGCTCGCCACCTGGTCATTGATTGGCAAAGGACAAAGAAACCACAGAGCCTCGATACCCTGACCGATCCCGAACAGGAACATCCCCTGCAACTCGTGAACGAAAACGAGCCCTCGCCTCTGCACCAGGTCCTCAGCCAAGAAAGCGAAGAAAACGTTCAGGTCTCGCTGCAGAAAATCCCCGCGATTTATCGCGAGGTCCTTGTGCTGCGCTTCCAGGAAGAATTGCAAATCGAAGAGATGGCCGGCGTGCTTAGCATTCCACTTTCCACCGTGAAATCGCGCCTGTACCGCGGCCTCGAAGCACTACGCGGAGCGCTCCAGGGAGGCGCCACATGAACCAGGAATCTCACGCTCGCGCCAAACAATTAGCCGCGCAGGAGCGCGTCGAAAGGATCTCGCAAGCCGAGCGCGATTGGCTCACCGCACATTTGCAAGATTGCAGGCAGTGCGCCGAGCTCGCACGCCAGACAGATGAAGCGCTGCGCGGGTTGCGCACAGTGGCGATTCCCCTCCCCAGCGGGCTCGCCAGGCGCACACAATTTCGCGTGCGCCTGCGCGCCCAGGAATTGCGCGAGCAAGCGCCGAAGCGCCGGGCACTCTGGTTCGCCTGCGCGCTCTCTTGGGCTTTCGGCATCGCCAGCGCGCCTTATGTCTGGCGGCTTTTCGCGTGGTTCGGTGAGCGCACCGGCGTTCCGAAACTGGTTTGGGAACTCGGCTTCGGTTTGTGGTGGACGATTCCCGCGCTCTTTGCTGCAGCGGTCCTGCTGATGGAAAATTCGCGAAGAGGCGACGAGCCCGATTGGATGAGCCAGGGAAGCTAACTCGGACGAGTGGAGAGAGAGGAAAGGGATGTCGGATTATTCACAACGCGTGTCAGGTTCATTCAACGAGCGGAAGCGGCTCATCCGCTTGCGTCGAAAAAAGGAAAACCTCAGGTTCTGGGAAGAGTTTCGGATTATTCCGCGCTGGCTGATGGCGCTTGTGGCCATCCTTTACGTACTGGCGCTGGTGATCGCCACTACCGTGAATCTAGCGCAGGCGCACAATCCCAACGGGAATGAAATGTTCCCATGGGAATTGCGGGACAATCCGGCGTTGGCATCGCTAGCGTTGGCGGGAATCGTCACGTTGGTAAGTCTTTGCATGGCGACCATTATTTTCTTACTCGCTTACGTCAACCGCGATGCCTCGCGCCGCGGAATGAGCGCTGCTCTGTGGACGATTCTGGTGATCATTCTCTTGCCTGCCTGGGGCTTCATCGGTTTCGTGATTTACTTTCTGATGCGCGAGCCGCTGCCCTATCCCTGTCCACAGTGCGGAAACAGCGTTGGCGCCCGTTTCAACTTCTGCCCCAACTGCAAATGCAACTTGCATCCCTCGTGCCCGCACTGCAAGCGCGAAGTCGCCGAAACCGACAAGTTTTGCCCCTATTGCGGAAATGACCTGAAAGCGGCAACGAGTACCGTCGAAGTTTCGGCACAAAATTCAGCGTAGAGCCCTTTAACCCGTCAAGCCACGGACCGTTTCTCGAACGCCTCATGGTGGCGGCGTGGCTACGAGAACTTCTCGAACAATTTCACAAAACTTGCGCTTCCCCGCTTCCTCTACCTCCTTTCTTCTTGACGGCCGAGCTGCCGGATAGCACTTCGTTGTTCGACGACACGCTCGTCTATGTCGATTACGACGGCTCACTCATGAACAAAGCCCAATACCTGCGCACCGTGGCAGACCCCACCGCCAAGCCCGAACATATGCACGACGAGGGAATGAAGGTGCATGT
>DATNLB010000496.1:0-3371 GCA_035603095.1 Candidatus Acidiferrales bacterium | reverse complement strand
GTCAGCATCCCGCCGGCACTCTGTGCGAAACCCGGCATGGCCGTTCCACTTATGCCGCTTGCTGTAGCTTTCTGGACCGCAACATCGTCCGCGATAGCCAGATAAACCGGATCGCCGAGCGCTCTGGCTGCGCCTCCTCGCCCTTCCGCGCCGTGGCAACCGGCGCAGTTTTGCGCGTACAGAGTCGCAAAATCGGTAATCTCGTTCGGAGCCACTGTTTCCGAGTCCTGGCCCGGCTTGCCGTGAGCTAGGTTGCAACCCGTGAGCAGAAGAGCGCCCGCTACCGTGAGCACATATAAATGACCAAATGAGTTCACGGCCGTTTTTCTCCGTTCCCTCGTGGCGTGATTGTTCCGGCAGCTTCGATCCCTGCACGTAGGACAAATGGCAGATTTTCGCGCGTGGGCACGCGTGACTGACGCAGAACCACTATCCCCGCGATGAGGCCGAACGCAATCTGCGAAGCTATGAACCAGAACCAGTCAATGTGGCTCTCGAGAAGAGGATTCAGAATGCCTAGGATCGAGTACAGCAGCCCCGACCACAGCGCGGGAGCGATCAAACCTCCAAGGAGGATTGGCCGCCGCGCGAACATCGGCAGCATCGCGCCGTAGAGCAGCCCTACGAGCGTTGAAACAAGAACATGCAGAACCACGGCGATCGCGAAGCTGTCGGCGTGGAAGGAATTCAACTGGGCAGGTCCGAGCTTGAGGGACTGCCCGTAAACCGCCGCGGCAAGCAGATTGATGGGATACCAAATGCTCCCTGCTTTCACGATCCCATAAATACAGGCGAGCACAGCCATCCCTACGCTTCCCGCTAAGCCTCCCTTCACACCGGCTGAAATCGGGTAGGTCTCCACGGGAAGCCACGCGCGCACTTGTTCCTCCGCCAGCGGAAGCCGTTCGACAAGACGGCGCGAGGTCGCGACGGACAATACTTCCGGATAAACGGGCACAACCTCCTCATGCTCGTGCGGAAAAACTTCACGGAACCATCCGACGCAGCCGGCCAGAGCAAGCGCCGCGCCAAGAACGCTGACGGACTCGCTCGTGAGTAGCCCTGTAAACATCAAGGTTGAGCCGGAAGCCAAGACTAGAGGCCACGCGGTAGACGCGGGTACTTCCAATTCGCCAAGGACACGAAAGGTTTCATCCCTTTGTTCCGCAGATCGTAGTGCTGCCATCGCTCTCCTCAGCGCCCTAGAACGTAAACGACGGTGAAAACAACCACCCACACCACATCAACAAAATGCCAATACAGGGAAAGCACTTCGACACGCGCGGACTGCTCTGGCCCGACGCGACCCGCTACACCAAATAGAAGCACGATCGTGAGCATGAGCAGACCTGCGGTCACGTGAAAACCGTGCAGACCGACAAGCGAGTAGTACGTAGTTCCAAAAAGGTTGGTGGAAATGGTCAGTCCGTGTTCGTGGATCAACCGATGCCATTCCTGGCCGGTGCCGTAGAGAAACAGGCCACCCAAGACAATCGTGACGAACCACAAACCGAGAAATGCGGCCCTCTCACCGCGCTTCAAAAGTTTCGCCGCGATATGGATGGACAGGCTGCTCGACAATAGACAGATGGTGTAGAAGACCGGCGGCTCAAGCACTTCCCGAGGTGTGGGTCCGGCGAGGCTTTTTCCCGCGTAAAAGAGATACGCGACAACAAAGATGGTGAAGATCGCCGACTCCGCGACGATCAGACAGGCCATTCCCACTTTCCCCCGATACGGGAGTACCCATGGCGCGGACGTCGAAATCAACGGGGTTCCGCTAGCGCTCATTGCTCGAACCTTTCACTCATACCGGCTATCCGGATCTTCTGGATGTTTGCGGTCCCACAATGGGCGGCGACTGCCAACCGTCGGAATGGTGGCGAAATTGTACGCAGGCGGCGGCGAACTCACAGACCATTCGAGCGTCCAGGCATCCCAGGGATCGTTTCCGGCTTTCCGCCCCTTCCGATACGAATAAATAAGATTCACTACGAACAAAAGCGTGGCGATGCCCTGAATGAATGCGCCAATCGTGGAAATGAGATTCCATATTTCCCAGCCGCGGCCGGGCTCGTACGTATAAATGCGGCGCGGCATGCCAAGTACACCGGGAACGTGCATCCCGTCGAAGGTGAGGTGAAACCCGATGAGGAACAGCCAGAAATGCAGTTGGCCCAGGCGTTCGCTTAACATCCTTCCCGTCATTTTGGGGAACCAGTAATAGAAGGCGGCAAAAAGACAAAACAAAATTCCGCCGACGATCACGTAGTGGAAGTGCGCGACGACAAAATAGGAGTTCCCCAGTTGCCAATCGAAGGGCGCGGTGGCCAGCATGATGCCGGTAAGGCCGGCGATCAGAAACTGGAACAGAAACCCTATGCAGAACAACATCGGCGTCTTGAACTGCAGTTTCCCTCCCCACATCGTGCCCAGCCAGTTGAAAATCTTGATTCCCGTTGGCACACCCACCGCCATGGTAGTGAGCGCGAAAAAACTGTTGGCGTAGGAATTCATCCCGATCGTGAACATGTGGTGAGCCCACACGCTCATGCTCACAAAACCAATACAGACCGTTGCTCCGACCATCACGGGATAGCCGAAAATGGGTTTGCGGGAAAAAACCGGAATGATTTCCGAGGCGAACGCGAAGCAGGGAATAATAAGGATATAGACCTCGGGATGTCCGAAGATCCAGAAGAAATGCATCCAGAGGGCCGCTGACCCACCCGCTTGAGTGTCAAAGAAATGGCCGCCGAGATACCGGTCCACGAGCAGCATGATTTGCGCCGCCGACAGAGGAGTCACCGCGAGCAGAACCATTCCGCACATCACCAGATTCAGCCACGCGAGCAGCGGCATGCGGCTGAGTTTCATCCCGGGACACCGCATGCACAGGATCGTTGCGATGATATTGATGGCCGTGGCGATGCTGCCGAATCCTGAGACCAGGAGCGCAATTGTCCAGTAGTCCGCGCTGTGACCCGGCGAGAAGGCACGGGAGGTCAATGGTGCGTATGCAAACCATCCGACGTCCGGAGCGCTTCCCGCCCCGTACAGGCCGTTTCCACCAAGAAAACTGAAGTAGAGAAGAAAGCCTCCGAGTGCCGTCAGCCAAAAACTAAACGCGTTCAGGCGCGGAAATGCCATGTCCCGCGCGCCGATCATCAGTGGAACCAGGTAGTTCGCGAACCCGAACAGGACCGGCATGGCCACGAAGAAAATCATGGTGGTGCCGTGCATCGTAAACATGCGGTTGAAAACTTGCGGTGAAACAAAGTCGTTGTGCGGACGCATCAGCTGGATGCGAATGATGGTGGCTTCTAGTCCACCGATAACGAGAAAGACCAATGCATAAAGAATGTAGAGGA
>DATNLB010000423.1:0-3620 GCA_035603095.1 Candidatus Acidiferrales bacterium | reverse complement strand
GACCATGGCAGCCAGGGGAAACTTGGTGCAATTCACACAGCGGGAGCAAGAGCGATCTCGGTTGTCACTCATAGGAAGAGGATTCCAGACGGCGCCACGATGGGTCAAGTTGGACGCGTAACGCGTGCTTACCGGAGAAGTGAAATCGGCGGCCAAAACCCGCAGGCAGATGTCCGGTAATCCGGAGATCAGGGCGAATAGCGAAGCCTGCTTATCAATGCTTCCAGTCGCGGGCGATCTTCCTCACTCACTGCCGTGAACTTCATTCCTAATCCACGACCGGGCTCGGCACGCCGGACTATGGCGTCGGCCCTGATCTGTCCCTCCTGGACAAGAAATTCGAGCTTGGCCGTCGAACCCACTCCCCTTGGCTTCGGGGTCTCGACAAACAGACCACCCAGGCTCAAATTCCGAACCCGTGAAATGTCTTCACGTCCGATACACCGCCAATCGACCCACACGAGGTCGTGCGTTTCGACTCGGGACGTGAATCTCCTCGAATGGAAAACGGCTTGCTGCAACATGTGCCACCACCGCCTGCGGGCTTTCCAGAGATGGCGGAATACAGAAGTACGCAGGACTTGACGGGCGAGAATTTGGGAACGATAGACGTTAGGAAGCTGAGAGCGCCACCGTTAACCCGGTTCCCGCCTCTTAACTGGGGGACGACAGTGGCGAGATACTAGACTCAAGTGGCCGCGATTGCAACATGAAAATTGCTCCGGCGCAACTCTGGTCTAACCCTCCCAGACCAACCATGGGTTCCGCGGCCCGTAGACGTCCTCAACGTGTTAACCGGAGTAGAATGCTTAATCTAGCAGTAATTCCAATTCTTGTTTTCCTCCATGAAGGCTTGAAGACTTGCCGTTCCACAGCAGCTCGCCGGAGACGCCGGCTGGCAACGCAATGATTGCTTTGAGGTGGGAATGTTCAACCGTATATTCGGCTTCTATCATTCCTTTCGGGTTTGCGACCGCAGCCGAAAGATGTTTGAGCGTTCCTAGATGAGGCGCAACGACGACCTGCGCGAAACCAGGTGTTTTTGGACGAATGCCCGCCACAATGGTCAGGAAATCATAGTTCGGATGCGCGCTCCAGGCATGAGAGTCTGAGCGCGTTGGTTCCGGCTGCTCGGCCCAAGTTGTCAATCCAAGCGATACCATCTCCCGCCATGGTCCGAGCAATTGCAGGTACTGGTTTCCCATTCCCACATGGTCAAGCGCGCGCGCGAGATAGAAACGGAAATAATAAGTGGCTTTGGTGAGGGGCGGCACGGGCCCGGTCGCCGCGTATCCGTCACTCACCGAAAGGATTTTCGTGAGCACATCCTTATGCTGTTCGCGGGGAATCACGTCGAGCCAGACGCCGAGAATGTTTGCGTGCTGGCTGTAATGTTGTTGTGCGGGGGTGTCTGCCAGCAAACCATAGTGCTGATTCCAGCAGAGCTTGTACACCGCTTGGGAAGCGCGCTCTGCGGCGCTGCGGTAGACCCCGGTCCTGATCTTCTCGCCCAATGCAGATTCCATCTCCGCCGCATAGCGTAACGCCTCGATAAATTGCAGCGTTATTACGGAAGATCCGCCATCGTCATCCTGCGGCGGCACGCCGAAACCGAAATCCGTGCCCCAATCCACGAAGGGCCACCAGGGAATCTTCATCAGCAGGCCGTCTGCCCGTTGCCGCTGCAGGAACCAATCCAGAACCTGCCGCGTACCGGAAAGCTGTGCGTGGACGAAGTCAGGATCGGAGCGGTACATCCAGAAATCGTGCACCATTCCGATCCATAGCAATGAGAAAGTCGGGATGATTTGCCGCATGGACGAGGGATATCGGCTGCGAGTGATACCGTCAGGAATGCGTGAATCATTGAAGGCTTGAATGGCCTGGCGCGGCAGCCGGTCATCACCCCCCACGGTATAAGAAATCAGCGCCTGAATTCGAGTGTCCCCGACGTACTGCATTCGTTCGTAGTAAGGGGTGTCCATGTAGGTGTCGTGTGCGTCCAGGCGGGCGGTTCGCCAGCCGGTCTCCCAAATCGGATTAAGCGAATCGTCGTCTGACGCGAAATGTCCGCGTTCTTCGAACGGATAGGCGGTAAACCAGGTCCGGAGTTTCTCAACTTCCAGCGGTTGATCGGCTGTCTCGATATCAAGTTGCACGTAACGCCATGTCTTCCAGCCCAGCGGCATGAACGTGCGGTTCCTGGCGCCGTCCGTGAGGAACTCGTCAAAAATGCCTTGGATGTGCTTGCCAAAGATTTCGTTGCGGTTGCCCTTCTTACCGTTGTCGTTGATCAAGGCTTCGGCGTAGGTGAGGCGAACCGTGGCTCCGCGGCCACTGCTCACAGTCAGCTCGGGATATGCAGTGGTCAGATGAGAGTTATCGATCAAAACCGTGGCCTTTGAATGCGCTGGCACGGTGAATGCCCTCTCTGGAAAACCGGCGGGGGCGTCGATACCTGTCGACCTGACAACTTGCCCGGCAGAAGTCAACGCCATCTCCATACGAGGCAGCGGGTCTGGCACAAGTTGCCAGTTGTTTTCCTGCAGCACTGCACCTGCCGGAGTGGCGTGCCCAATCGGCTGCGCCCTTTTCCAGCGCCCACCGGTCCCGGAGTCGGCGGTGTTCCATCCCCAGTTGAACGCTGCTGCATCGATGCGCTCCGCAGGCTCGGCAACATAGTATTGCCTTCGGACCGCCTCCGGGGTGGGCAGTATTTGAATGCCCTTCTCTTCTTCCACTTCCCACGTTGGATCGGTGTCGGCTGTCCGCTCCGCTTCGCCTTCTCCGTGAAGAAGAAATCCCGTACGATCGCTGATCTGGGCCAGCGTGGTAAGCACGCCAAAGTTCCAGACCACGGCGGCCAAGACATTTCTCCCCGGGTGCAAGAACGGCGCGATGTCATAGGTTTCATATCTCCAATGACCTAAATCGCTTCGCGATGGGCCGGAGTCCACGCGCTGCTGGTTCACATATAAAATGAATTGATTGTCCGCGCTTACGTGCACGACAAAGTGCTCCGGCTGTTGCGCAAGCTCGATCAACTTCCGGAAGTGCAGCACAGACTGGTCGCGTTGTGGGCCGTCTGGGGAGGTGATCCATTGGGCGCTCCACATTTGTTTTTGAAGATCGGTGGGAAGCTGGGCCCTCGCAACTCCCGGTTCGATCAACTGGAATATCGCAGTTACGAGCAGACCCGCCAAGCCTTGGATTTGCATTAGGTTCTCCTCTTTTGACGAGTAAATCGAATTCTTGGGAATCTTTCAACTTCGTTGCTCCAACGTGCAGCTGATGCCGTTCGCGGTGGGAGAAGAAGCGGGCGAGGCAGATTTGTTTCTTGTGGAGGGATCCCAGGACTGGTGCAACAGCCTCCGGCCTCCCACGGTGGACGAACCCACGAAAACGGTGCGGGTTTCCGTGCAGCGACTCGATGATGCACTCGCGGAATTGGACGTTTCGAAAGTCGATTTCATCAAGGTGGACGCGGAAGGCGCGGAGCTGTCCGTGTTGTACGGCGTGATGCGGCTATTGCTGAGAAAGTCGCGGCCAGCGATTCTCGCGGAAGTGCAGGACGTTCGAACGCTTCCATGGGGTTACGCGGCAAGGGATATCATTCAATT
>DATNLB010000585.1:0-5865 GCA_035603095.1 Candidatus Acidiferrales bacterium | reverse complement strand
AAAAATACGGGATGATTCTGGCCGACAATGGCAGCGGTATCTTTATCAGCGGGACTCCGGACAACAATTGGAACAATTCCGACTTGAACCTGCTCAAGACCATCACGGCTGCTAACTTTGAAGTGGTGGCGATGGGAACCATCTATACCCCCGCCAACGTACCCACCGGCGCTGCGCCCGTCATCAGTAGCTTCACCGCCAACCCGACTACCGTTTCTAAGGGGCAGCTGGTGACGTTGAGATGGAGTATTGGCGGAGCTGAATACAACATCATCTCGCCGCAGGTTGGGGCAGTGCGCGGCACTTCCGTATACGTCTACCCGGCCGCTACCACGACCTACACGTTGTATTCAACAAACCAGTACGGCCGCTCCGCGGCAACCGTGACAGTAACCGTGCAATAAGATCGGCGGGGAGAGTCTGGGGCAACCGCTGTGCTATCGGGGCGAGCGGCACATTAGGCGAACCGCACGAAGGGAATCCGGACGCGAAGGCCAGCCTGGAAGCATGGTATGGGGTGATGCGCAAGGCAAATTGGAAAACGCCGGCACAACTGAAACAGGTGTATCACAACGCTGACCTGGTAGGGCGGAGAACGGTGTTCAACATTGCCGGCAATAAATGCCGGCTCATAGCGCGAGCGCTCTATAAGCAAAACGCAGGCCAAGAAGCTGGCGGAGTTTTTTCACGTCAGCGCCGAGCTGTTCATTTAGGACCAAGCGCCCGGTCGGGGTGAAAACCAATCCGGGAAAATCAACTCAACCTGGGCGGGAACCGAGCGGGGGGCTGAGAATCTAGTATCAATAAAATCGCTCATCACAGATTTTGGGTGTTCGGTACATCTTCCTGGCACCGTTTCTCCAGTGCGGCGGGGTGCGCTGCGTCGCGCTCGGATGAATGACTAGGCGTGAGAAAGCGCCGGTTGCTTGTGTTCCGCAACGGCCGCAAGCGCAGCCTCGATAATGTTAAAGCCTTCGTCGAGCTGCTCGTCGGTGACGACGAGGGGGACGAGGATGCGAATGACGTTGTTGAAGGTGCCGGCGGTGATGGTGATGAGGCCGTGCTCGTAGCAAAATTTGGCGATGGCTTTGGTTTCGGAGTCGGCAGGCTCGCGCGTCGCCGCGTTGCGCACCAGTTCGATGGCGCACATGCCGCCGAGGCCGCGAACTTCGCCGATTAAAGGCCATTTTTTCTGCCAGGCTTGGGCGCGCTGTTCGAAATGTTTGCCGATGGCGGTGGAACGGGCGAGCAGGCCGTCCTTCTCGATGGTTTCGATGGCGGCGAGCGCAGCGGCGCAGGAAGCGGGGTGACCGCAGTAGGTTCCGCCGAGGGCGCCAACGCCGGGGGCGTCCATGATTTCGGCGCGACCGGTGACGGCGGCGATAGGCATCCCTCCGCCGAGCGATTTCGCCATGGTGATCAAGTCCGGCTCGATGCCGAAATGTTCGGAGGCGAACCATTTGCCGGTGCGGGCGAACCCGGACTGCACTTCGTCGGCGATGAAGAGGATGCCGTGCTTGCGGCAGATATTTTGCAGCAGCTTGAAGTAGCCGGCCGGGGGAATGACGAAGCCGCCCTCGCCGAGAACGGGCTCGGCGATGACGGCGGCGACGGATTCGGAAGCGACCGAACGCTTGAAGGCATCTTCCAGATAATGGGCGAAGGTTTCCGCGGTGGCTCCTTTTTCACCACGGTACGGATAGGCGAAAGGAATACGGTAGATGTCGCTGGCAAAGGGTTCGAAGCCCGCTTTGTAGGGATGCGTCTTGCTGGTGAGCGACATGGTGAGAAGCGTGCGGCCATGGAAGGCGTCTTCGAAACAAATGACGGCGGGGCGCTTGGTGTAAGCGCGGGCGATTTTGATGGAGTTCTCGATGGCCTCGGCGCCAGAGTTGACGAGGATGGTTTTCTTCGGAAAATTGCCGGGAGCCAGAGCGTTTAGTTTTTCCGCGACGGCAACGTAGCTCTCGTACGGTGTGACAGCGAAGCAGAGATGCAAGTGCTTCTCGAGTTGCTCGCGGATCGCGGAGATCACGCGAGGAGAGCGATGGCCGATGTTGAGACAGCCGATGCCGCCAGCGAAATCGAGATAGCGATTGCCGTCTACATCCTCGATGGTGGCGCCTTGGGCGCTGGCGGCGAAAACCGGGGTGGCATTCGAAGGGCCGCGGGGAATCGCGGCTTCGCGGCGCGCCATCAGCGCGCGGGACTTGGGCCCGGGGATTTCTGTGCGAATCTGAATGGTAGACATTTTTTGTTTTCCTTGCTTTGAAATCTAATACCAACCGATCGGTGTCTCGTCGAGATTGACGAAGACTTGCTTGGTTTCCAGATATTCTTCGAGCCCCCAGGGACCCAACTCACGGCCGAAACCGGACTGCTTGTATCCGCCCCAGGGCGCTTCGACGTACGTCGGTTGCATGTGATTGACCCAAACGATGCCGGCGCGCAGGGATTTCACGACGCGAAACGCTTTGTAGATATCGCGCGTCCAGACCGCGGCGGCGAGTCCATACGGCGTGTCGTTGGCGATGCGAATCGCCTCCGGTTCGCCTTCGAACGGAATCACCGAAGCGACGGGGCCAAAGATTTCTTCGCGAGCGATGCGCGCGTTGTTATCGACGTCGTAGAAAATGGTGGGTTCGACGTAGAAGCCCTTGCTAAATTGTTTTGGGCGGCCCCCGCCGATGGCGACTTTGGCTTCTTTCTTGCCGAGTTCGAGGTAGGAGCTGACGCGATCGTATTGCTCTTTGCTGACGAGAGGGCCCATCTTCGTTTCGCGCTCCAGCGGCGCGCCCAGCTTGATGCGCTTGGCTTTTTCCGTCATGGCTTCCACAAACTTTGGATAGATTTTTTTCTCGACGAGAATGCGGCTGCCTGCGGAGCAGACTTCGCCCTGATTGATGAAGATTCCGAAGAGCGCGCCGTCAACGGCCGCTTCCCAATCCGCGCCATCGAAAAAGATGTTGGGAGATTTGCCTCCAAGCTCCAGAGTGACGCGCTTGAGCGTGTCCGCGGCACTCTTGACGATGATTTTTCCGACCGCGGCGCTGCCGGTGAATGCGATCTTGTCCACGCCGGGATGAGCGACGAGCGCGGCTCCCGCGGTTTCGCCCATGCCATTGACAACGTTCACCACGCCCGGCGGCAGACCGAGCTCTTCAAACCAGTTGGCGACTTCCATCATGGTGAGCGGCGTTTGCTCGGCGGGTTTGAGGATGCAGGTGCAGCCCGCGGCGATGGCGGGAGCGAGCTTCCACGAAGCCATCACCAGCGGATAGTTCCAGGGAATAATCTGTCCGGCGACGCCAACCGGTTCACGCAGAGTAAAACTCAGGGCGTTGGCGGGCACTGGATTGACATGCCCCAGAACTTTGTTCGCGAGGCCGGCATAGTATTCGAAACAAGTTGCGGCATCGGCGATGTCGTACTCGGCTTCCACGATGGGCTTCCCCGAATTGCGGCATTCCAGCTCGGCAAGTTGTGCGGCGTTCGCGCGAATTTTCTCGGCTAGCTTGTAGAGAAGGCGGCCTCGTTCGGCCGCGCTGGTCTGCGGCCATGGACCGGAATCAAACGCGGCGCGCGCAGCCTTTACGGCGCGATCGACATCGGCTGCGGCACCCGAGGCAACCTGCGCGATCACTTCTTCGGTCGAAGGATCGTAAACGGGAAACGTCTCACCGGAAGCGCTCTTGACCCACTGTCCGTTGATATAGTTTTGATAGGCTCGAACGACCGTTTTGGCACTGCTCGACATAACCGCCTCCCAAATTCACTCAGAGCGCAGGAGCCGCCGCCAGTTTCCGCGCGGCCTTGCGCCTGCCGTACACGAAGAAGAAAAATGCGGCGAGGCCGATGAAAAACAACGTGCCACCGAACATCCAGATTTCGTAAGACAGGAGCGACTTAATTTGCTGGGCCGGAAAAAATACCATGGCGATTCCCAGACCGGTGGTGGTGAATCCACTGAAGCCGGCGAGAATCAGCGTCGTTCTGCCGTAGCGCCCTTTAGCAAACGAATCGCTGGAGGCGATTTTCAGCAACGCGCCAAACATATAAAGAAACGGGATCAATTGCAGCACCACGGCGAGGGACAGTAACTTCTGAAATGTTTCCTGCACGCCCACGCCCGTAAAAGAGAAATTGATCACCACTAGAATCATTGATACTACCGCGTGGGCGATCAGCGCGGCATACGGCGTTGCGTACTTTGGGTGCACCTTGCCAAGCCAGGACGGCATATAGGAGTCGAGGCCCGCGACAAAAGGAATCCTCGCCGATCCCCCGAGCCACGCGGAGCCAATTCCAGCAATCGAGATGCTCAACAGGAATGCGAAAGGTGCAACGATCCAGCTTACCCCAACGCGGCTGGCCATGTGGCCCACGGCCTGCACGATGCCTTGCAGAACGCTGATGTCATTCTTGCTCACGGCGACAAGAAGCGTCAGCGTGGCTCCGATGTAAAGCAAACCGGATAGAACACCGCCCCAAGCGACGGCTCCGGGAAGAGTTTTTTGAGGATTCTCGATTTCATCGCCCATGACCGAGGCGAGCTCCAGCCCTACGAGCCCGAAACAGATCACACCGAATGAATTCAGAACAAAACGAGGGTTTGCCGGAACCTGGAAATCCGCCGCCGTTACCAATGTACCGAAGCGCAGCCAAATCACAATTCCCAAGCCGATAAGGACACCCGCGGCAACAAAAGTTCCGATCGCGCCGAGATTGTTCAGCCATTTACCGACGCCCAGACCAAGAATGTTCAGCACCACCAGCAGGAATAACAAAACCAGGGAAGCCGTTAAGGTGAAGGATTTGTTGTCGGCGAGCGATTCGTGCCCGGCGCCCAGAACAAAGACGAACACGCCGACGAAATAAAGCATGATCGTCGGCACGTACATCATGTTGTTCGTCCAGTAGCACCAACCGGAGAGAAAACCGTGGAAGTCTCCGAAGACTTCCTTAGCCCAGAGGTACACGCCGCCCTCGCCCGGAAAGCGATGCGCGAGTTCGATCACGGCGATGCCCTGTGGCCAGAAGAACAGACCGAGCGAGATGATCCACAGCCAGACCGTTACGCCGCCATTGGCGGCGATGGACGGAACGACGTTGAGATTGAAGACGGCGACTACAAAAAGCAGAACGAGGTCCCACCTTCCCAGAACCCGGCGCAGGCGCGGCGCTTCTTGTGTTACGGCCGCTGCCGGGGCAGTGGTGACCTCGTTCGCCAATGGGTTTCTCTCCTGAGTGACGTGCTGCAGCGGATTAATGTCCGGCTGCACCGACAAATGCCAAGCCTCGTTCTTGCTGCGCCCTCGCAAGGGCCGGCGCGATTTCTTCAAAAACTGCGAGGTGCTTGTCAATGTCGGCTTCCGTGTGCTGAACGGAGATGGTCCACTGCTCGTCCCACCAATAGGGTTGCGGGAGGACGCCGCGATTGACCATGGCGAACCAGTAGTGGCGCCAGAGATCGACGTCGATCTTGGTCCAGTCGCGGTAGTTCTGAATCTCCTTCGGATAGAGCATCAACGCGCCGTTGACGCCGGCGCTGGCGACGTAGGCTTGCAGGCCGGATTTCTTGACGATGGCGCGATAGCCTTCGGTGAGACTCTTGCTGAGTTTGCCGACGTGCGCATAATTCTCACGCGTGAGGACCTCACGGAACGTCGCCAGGCCCGCGGCCATCGTCACTCGGTTCGTGTTGTAGGTGCCGCCATGGAAGACTTTGTGCTGGGAGATCAGGTCCATCACTGCGCGGCTCGCGCCGAACGCTCCTAGCGGCAAGCCGCCGCCGATGGACTTGGCCAGGCAGATTATGTCCGGCTTCACACCGAAAAATTCGCTGGCGCCGCCCCAGGCAAGCTT
>DATNLB010000702.1:0-7765 GCA_035603095.1 Candidatus Acidiferrales bacterium | reverse complement strand
CTTTCGATTGGCAGGGATTTCTTGTCCTCTGAAGTGCGTAATCAACGAACGTTTATGGCGCGTGCGTCACGGGCAATGCGCGGGTACGTCCGTCACTTCGATTGCTTAGATCGCGTCGCATTCTCGGTTGCATACTCGATGCCGAGGGTGCCAGAATCTCAGCGCGCGGTCGAAGAAGCCGAGGGTCCACGAAGAATGTGCCCAAAACGTGCCAAGATTCCTGCCGCGACTGACATGGTTGACATCGTTGACAGTTGGCCGTCGTTGATTCGGAACAAGTTGTTTGTTTGCAATTCGGCCCGGAGAATCCGGCTTACAGGCCCGTCCGCTAATTTTATTGAACTTGCGACGCTTTTGCTGAGGAGCTTGGCGCTTACGTGCCAGCTTCTTCCGGCCCTTCGTGGTTTTCCAATATACGTCGTACCATTTCGCGTAAGCCGGTACAAAAAGGCGCGTAATGCCGTTCAATGATTTCTGTTTCGGTGGTTTCTATTTCAGTGGTTTCTATCTTATCCCCTAAAATACGGGCAATGCGGACGATGAGCTCAAGTAAGGTAACTCGGCTCCTTTTTATGCTGGCGCTCTCAACAGCAGCCTCCGCGCAAGAATGGCAATTCTATGGTGGTGACGCTGGCGGAACGCGATCCTCGCCGCTAAAACAGATCAATCGCCAGAACGTTGCAAGCTTGAAAAGGGCGTGGACGTATCACATAGGGGAAGCAGACCGCAAAGGCGTTGGCGCCGATCGGGATCGCGTTGCGCCGTTTGAATCTACCCCGCTGGTGATTGATGGCACGCTCTACTTTTCCACTCCTTCAAATCGTGTCATTGCGCTCAATGCGGAAAGCGGTCAAGAGATTTGGCAGTTTGATCCGCAAGCCGGGCGCGCGGGAGCGCGGCAGTTCTTCCAGCACCGCGGAGTGGCCTACTGGCAGAGCAAGAAAGGAGACGACCGGCGGCTTCTATACGGCACTTTTGACGGCCGATTGATCGCGCTGGACGCGAAAACTGGAAAGCCTTGCCCCGATTTTGGAAAAGACGGCGTAGTCAATCTGCGAGCAGGAATTGCGGACGGTTATCCTAGCGCGGAATATTCGGTGACGTCGCCTCCTGCGATCTATCAAGATCTGGTGATTACGGGAGCGGCTGTCCCCGAATACCCTTCCAAAGGCCCTAGTGGCGTGGTGCGCGCGTTTGAGGTTCGCTCTGGCAAACTCGTTTGGACATTTCACACGATTCCTCAACCGGGAGAAGTGGGGCACGAGAGTTGGGACGGAGATGCGTGGAAGGAGCGCACCGGCGCGAATGTCTGGTCGATCATGAGTGTGGACGTGGAGCGCGGTTTAGTTTTTCTGCCCATTGGTTCGGCTTCCTACGATTTCTACGGCGCGGACCGCAAGGGCATGGATTTCTTCAGCAACTGCTTGGTAGCGCTCGAGGCCGCCAGCGGCAAGCTGGTGTGGTACTACCAGATGGTGCACCACGATATTTGGGATTACGATATGCCCGCGCAGCCCGTGCTGATCACGGTGCGGCGGAATGGCCGGGATGTTCCTGCGGTTGGGCAGGTGACCAAGATGGGATTTGTATTTATCCTCGACCGGCTCACTGGAAAACCGTTGTTTCCGGTGGAGGAGCGCGCAGTTCCCAAGAGCGACGTGCCCGGCGAAGCGGCCTGGCCGACGCAGCCTTTCCCAGTCAAACCTCCACCTCTTGTCCGGCAATCGTTCAGCGAAACGGACATCAGCACGGTGACACCGGAATCCAATCGATATTGCACTCAGCTGTTTCATTCGCTTGAGAGCCACGGAATGTATACACCGTACGGCCGCAAGATGACACTGGTGGTACCCGGCACATTGGGGGGAGGGAACTGGTCCGGGGCTTCTTTTGATAGTGCTTCCGGGTATTTGTTTATCAATGCAAATGAGTTGGGAGCCATTGGAGAGATGGAACCGCAGGCCGCTGACGCACCGGAGCAATACCGGCGAGGGTCCAAAGATGGCGAATACGCGCGGTTCTGGGACGAGCACCAATGGCCATGCCAGAAGCCGCCTTGGGGAACGCTCAACGCCGTGGACGTGAATACGGGAGAGATCGCCTGGAAAGTACCGCTTGGAATTGTAGATGAGCTGAGGACGACCACTGGAACGCCTAACCTTGGCGGCTCGATCGTGACGGCCGGCGGGGTGGTATTTATTGGGGCGACGATAGACGGGCGTTTCCGAGGATTCGATGCGAAGACCGGAGAGCAACTCTGGGTAGCCACGCTTGAAGCAAGTGCGCACGCCACTCCTATAACTTACATGGGCAAGAAGACCGGCAAGCAGTTCGTGGTGATCGCAGCTGGGGGCGGCGGATATTTCAGAGGGAAAGTGTCCGATACCCTGGTGGCATTTGCGCTCCCGGATTAGCAGAGCGGAGCAATTCCTAATTTTAAGAAATGATTTGTCAGTCGAAGCAGAGTTCAATCACAGTCTGGGAACGGAGAATCCAAGATGTTTCGATCACGGATCGAGATTAGGTTTCGCGCGTACTGCAGCGCACGGTCGATCGTGATCGCCAGAAATTGTTGCTTCTGGATTCTCCTGACACTGGCAACGGGGCACCAAGGAATTGCACAATCGGACATCGTCGTCGTCCGGCCTAAAGAAATTCACGACGTACTGGTAAATCCCGGAATGGGCATTACGACTTTTCAGAGGTTCAACGGCCAAGCGACGAATTCTCCATTGAAGTGGTCCGAAGTCGGGCCTGTCACGAAGCTGCCGCAAGCGCCCACGAAGCCGGATTTTCCGGAGACTTCCATCGCGTATTGCCGCTGGTATTGGATCGTCCTTGAGACGGAGCCTGGCAAGTTTCATTGGGAGATTGTAGATCTCGCATTGGAAGAAGCTCGAGCGCATGGACAAACTCTCGCCATTCGCCTAATGCCATATTCGAACCAGGATCCACTCCCCGCTTGGTATCGGAACTCGGGCGCGCGACGTGCCAACAAACCGGCGGACAAGGACGGAGAAATCTGGCAGCCGGATTTTAGCGATCCTCTGTATCTCAAGTACTGGGGCGAGCTCGTCGCTGAGGCGGGAAAACGATACGACGGGAATCCCTTTCTGGATAGCGTAGACATTTCTTCGGTGGGCTATTGGGGAGAGGGCTGGAGCCCCTATATGCCGCCATTTTCCAATCAAAAGGAGCTTATCGATATTTGGCTGAATGCCTTTCGGCGCACGCCGTTGCTGATGAACTTTGATGAGCAACAGGCGCTCACCTATGGCACAGAACATGGCGCGGGATGGAGGCTGGATTGCCTGGGAGACATGCGCACAAACTCGGACAATGAATATTTTCCGGCGGAAATGCTTGAAGTTTATCCGCAACAGGTAGCGCGTGCCGGCATTCAGGATGTTTGGCAACGCAGTCCGGTCTCGCTGGAGACTTGCTTCACGGTTGCAGGTTGGAAGGAGAAGGGCTACGACCTTGACTATATATTGGAGCAGGCGTTGCGCTGGCATGTGAGCTCCGTGAACATAAAGTCCGCGCCGATTCCGTCTGAATGGAGAGGTCAATTCGAAAGGTTTCAGAAGAAGATGGGGTACCGTTTTATCTTGCGCCGATTGGAATACCCAAAGGCGGTCAACGCCGGCTCGATGATGCCGATTCATATGTGGTGGCTGAACGCGGGAGTCGCTCCCATTTACAGAGAATACTCGCTGGCTGTTGAGCTGCGATCTTCCAAGACCGCGACCATCATTCGAGTCCCCGTGGACGTTCGGAAATGGCTTCCCGGAGACGCGGTGTTCGACGGCACGCTGTATGTCCCGGAAAATCTGGCCGAGGGCACCTACAATTTTCGCGTCGCGATGCTTGATCCATGGACCGGGCAGCCGGCGATTCGGTTCGCCGTCGAAGGCCGCCAAGACGACGGCTGGTATAACATGGGTTCGCTCACGGTAAAAGCGCGGTGAGTTATTTCCCGCTTCGGTGCGCTTCCGGAAGATTGCGATTGCTTGAATTCACAAGCGAGCTGCAAAGAGGAAGGATGATCCGGCTATGCATCATGGCCGTGCTGGCCGGAGCGATGGCCTTGTGCGCTCCAGCCGCGGACGATCCGCCGGCGCAATCTTTCCGTGTCCGTGAACAGTCGTTGTCCCCGGGACCACGCATAACTCCTTTCCTCCAGTATCAAGCGGAGCAAGCGTGGCGCGAAGATGATGATCGCGTAAGAGCCTGGGATGCCATCCATGACCAGAAAGAATTGTTAAAAACGCGAGACGACCTGAGGCAAAAGCTCCTGCAAATGATCGGCGGCTTGCCGGAGGTAAAGACGGAACTGCATCCGCGCCTCACCGGCAGGATTCAGATGGATGGTTTCTCCGTCGAAAAACTGATCTTCCAAAGTTTGCCAGGGGTCTATGTCACTGCGCTCGTTTACGTGCCGGATGATCACTCCAAGAAGCATCCTGCCGTGCTGGTGCCGGCGGGGCACGCTCCCGATGGAAAATTCCACTATCAATCGCTGAGTCAAAGGTTGGCGGGGCGAGGGTATGTGGTGATCTCCTGGGATCCTGTTGGGCAGGGTGAACGCAGCCAGTTCTGGGATGCGACCGCAGGTAAGAGCCGCTATAACCTGATTTGCGGCGAACATGCGGTGATGGGAAACCTAGCCTATCTGGCGGGAGCGAATCTTGCCAGATGGGAGATCTGGGATGGCATTCGCGCGGTCGATTATCTGCTCACCCGCCCTGAAGTCGACGGCGAGCGAATCAGCATCACCGGGACGAGCGGCGGCGGCTTTCAAGCTGCTCTGATCGCCGCTCTGGATGAGCGCATTAAAGTGGCCGTGCCTTCTTGTTATATCAGCGCATTGCCGATGAGGATTTCTAACCGCATTTTTGCCGACCCCGACAGCGATCCCGAGCAGGATTTGTTTGGCATGATTTCAAATGGTGTGGACCATCCCGGGTTGCTGCTGCTGATGTATCCCAGGCCGGTATTGGTGGCTGCCGCGGTACTCGATTTTTTCCCCATTGAAGGCACGCGCAAAACCGTCCGCGAAGTGCGAAGGCTGTACGAACGTTTCGACCACGGAGACCGAATTGCGATGGTCGAAGGCTATCACGCGCATCAATTCTCACCGGAGAATCAGGAAGCCGCGCTGGACTTTCTCGACCACTTCAACGAGATGCCGGTTCGACACGGACTTCCCCCCGTAAAGGAACTGACCGATAAGGCCTTGCAATGCACTCGAACAGGGCAGGTCATGCTCGATTACAGCGACGCAAGATCTTTGATGCTGGTGATTCGAGAGTATTACGGCGAGCGCAAGACCGGACCGGGCCGTAGCCTCGCGAAGGAATATTACGGTGACAAATACAGCGGAGTGAAAGATTGGCATGTAACCGAACATGCCGGCATCTCGCCCGGTCAAGAGCAGATTACTTGGGAAGCCATGGGGAGCTCAAGATCAGAGGGCGTGTCGATTGACCGCTATAGGCTGCGCCACAGCGAGCTGCTTGAAATGCCGTTGCTGCACATTCACAAGTCTGCTGCAGACAAACGAACATTTCTGTTGTGGTTCCGCGAAAGCGGCAAAGCGACCGCGGAAGACTGGCCTGAAATCAAAAAGTATGTCGATGAAGGCTACGATATAGTCTCGTTTGATTTCCGGGGCCTCGGCGAGACTCGTATGCCGTATACGGCGGTTTCCGCGGATGATCCGGCGTTGGGTGCTTTGGATTTTGATCATGCTTATGTCAATGCCATTTCGGGCGTGCTGGCGAACCATGTTTACAACTCTCTCCTGATCGGCAGGCCGTATTTTCTGCAAATGATTGAGGACTCAGAAATCGCCAGTCGATTCGCCCGTGAGAAGCTGGGTGCAAAAGAAGTTTCTATAACGGCTCCAGGCGATGCGTACACACTCGCGAGTGCCGTTGCGGAGACGCTACCCGGCATCGAGCTCTTGCCCCGGACCGATGCGAAAGTCTTGAAATGGTCTGAGATCGTAGAGCAGAAACGGGAGATCTGGCCAATACAATATCTGCTGCCATCGGGAGCCTATATTCATTAGGCAAATGTTTTTTTCGACGCCTCGGGCCCACACCGCCATCAGTCGATGCTCAGCGCGTCTCCACTAATTCACAAGCTGCAAGATCCCAAACCGGGTTGGCACGTGAAACGTTTTCCCTTCGGGAATGATGCTCCAAGCAAGAAACTTACGGTGCTCGTCACCGCCCTTTCCTGTCGCTCGAAAGAAATTCACTCGCCATTTAGTTACCGGATGTATCGCGCCAACATTCATGGACGAGACCGGTATGCGCATTTCGGCCGTCCAAATATGATTCTTGGCGTCGATGCGGGCTGCATGCGCAAAGCCCGAATTCCAAGACACATCATTGAAGGGCTCTTTGGCCTTATCGATTTCGAGATCCACCCACTGGTTATTGGGGGCTACCTCAAACTCATAGTAGTGGTTCACTCGCTCTGGCTGAGGGTTCAGGAAAACTTCCACTACGTCGCGATCCCAAAGTTGCCATCGCTCTACCGCCGGGTCCTCCCCTTCATAGACATTCAGTGAATCGTAGCGACACCAAAAGAAGAAGTAGATATATGTTTCGGTCCAAACGGATGCGACGCGTGTCGAAAGCTCCGGGTAGTGGGACTTGCCCGAAGCGTCATGGTCAAATTCCGCTGACTTGGCACGCTTCCAGGAAGGCTTGGAGAGATCGCCATCCGGCAGGAAATCCACTGTAGAACGTTTTGCCTGGAGTTGTACATCGCTGGCATACGATTGTTGCGGTATGGCAGCGATCTGGCCCGTGCACGAAAAGGGAAGCAAAGTGATAGCAGCCCCGGCGAGAGCAGCAATCAAGACTCCAATTCTCCAAGGGACCATCAGTGAGTTCCCTGGGCATTGAGAGGTTCGATCTGGTCAAGAGCGACTTGTCTCGTCGACATCTGCGTTCGCCTTAAGCGGGCGCTGAACCCGGAGCTTTATCCCACTTTGACAAGCAAAAGTAAACGAGATAGAAGAAGTCGAACGAAAAAGGAAATGCATGGCGGCGCGATCAAATGAGATTGGAGAGTTCATGAATAGAACAGGCCGGAGACGCTGGTTGGAAAGCATCGGGGCGTTTTTCGTGGCAGGCAGATTACCGACGACCTCGATAACTTCGCCTCCCTCCGAGCTGGAGAGCGCGGGGAAGCCGCTGCAACTCGCGGACTTCCAACCGCGCTGCATGTTACACGTCCCTGAGACGAAGGTGCCTCGCCCGCGCTATCCAGTCATAGATATTCATACGCATCTCTCTGTTACCGCCAAGTCAGACAACGGAGTCGGGATAGGCGAGGCCATGAAGTATTTCGCGCCGGTGGAAGCGTTGCTACCACTGATGGACCGAAAGAACATCCGGGTGATGGTAAACCTGACCGGCGGGGCTGGCAAAGGATTGGAGGAAGCGATTCGAAAGTTTCAGCAGCCCTATCCAGAACGATTCGTAACGTTCACGGAACCGTGGTGGGAACGCACAAATCAACCGGGATACAGCCAGTTTCAGGCCGATGAGATTGTTCGGGCGCACGAAGCAGGCGCGCGCGGACTAAAAATTCTTAAGACCCTGGGTCTTTATTTGCGTGAGGGAATCTCGAAAGGCCCATTGGTAAAAATTGATGATCGACGTTTCGATGCCATGTGGGAAACCTGCGGAGCGCTGGGCATGCCGGTAGCGATTCACGTTTCCGATCCGGAGGCTTTCTTCCTTCC
>DATNLB010000431.1:0-2640 GCA_035603095.1 Candidatus Acidiferrales bacterium | reverse complement strand
CTGGGGACAATTTCAGACGTGGCAGCGCGAACAATCCGTTTTGCCCCCGAACGAAATCAAAAAAAGTCAGCCTGGGAGCTGTATCGGTTTTTGTATCGGTTGGAGTGACCCGGCTAGGCCCGAGCTGTCCCGCCCTGGCCTAGCCTGTCACTGATAGCAAATCACTTACGCCGCAAGTGGTTTGTTTTGAGCGCTTCGAAACTGGTTCGCAACGAGGAGGTCGCCGGTTCGATCCCGGTCTCGTCCACCAATCCATTTAATATTGCAAAGTTGTAAGCCATTGAGTTGGTGGTGCGACTTGATTTGACGGCCCTCGCAGACACATAAACTTCCTTCGCCCGCTTGCATCCTAGCTCGTATCTAGATATTATCTAGACATGCTCCGGTTCGCTTGGGACGAAAGGAAAAACAAGGGCAATCGGACCAAGCATGGAGTTTGGTTTGAAGAAGCCCAGAGTACCTTCCTCGATCCTCACGCGCGCCTATTCCACGATCCAGAACATTCCGAGGAAGAGGATCGGTACATCCTGCTGGGGATGAGCTCCGCGGCAAGACCACTGGTCGTCATTCACTGCTATAGGGGATCCGGTTCCATGATTCGGATCATTTCTGCGCGCAAGGCAACCAAGAAGGAGGTGCGATTTTATGAAGAAGGAATATAATTTCTCCAAATTGAAAGAACTGAAGAACCCGCACGCCGGTAAGAAAATGGCGGTGGGAATCAACCTAAGTCCGGAAGTTGTGGACTATTTCAAAGGACTCGCGGATGAGACGGGGCTTCCTTACCAGAAGTTAATCGATCTTTATCTTCTCGACTGCGCGAAGAAGCGCAAGAAACTGACAATGAAGTGGGTGGCATAGCGCAAGAATCTGAGGCAGATTCAAATATTTTTGTTGTGGGCGAGTAGCTCAGCTGGGAAAGCGCCCCGTTCGCAATGAGGAGGTCGCCGGTTCGATCCCGGTCTCGTCCACCAAACTACTTTGCTTTGCGAAAGCTGGATGCTCCATCCGGCTTTCCTCTGAATCAGGTCACGGCCTTCATCCACAGCCGCAAACCTGTGCTTTCAAAAACTTTATGGGTAGGGCATCTGTGTCGCGCAAAGGGCCAGCTGTTCTGGGCATACTCTTTGATTTACTCCCATAAATATGGGAGAATTGATGCATGAAGACTACGCTGGAAATCCCTGATCCGATCTTCCGTCGCGCAAAGTCAGTCGCGGCTGAACGTGGCATCCCATTTCGCCAGTTTGTGACGGAAGCGGTCCAGGACAAACTCAAAGCGCCACCACGTTCGGCAGCGAAACCTTGGATGAAGACTTTCGGTAAACTGCGTCATCTCCACAAAGAGACCGCCAGAATCAGCCGCATCATTGACGAAGAATTCGATCAGATCGAAGCCGAGGACCGTCAGTGATCTTGGACACGAATGGGTTGTCAGCGGTCGCCGACGGCGACGCTAGTCTAATTCCCATTCTTCGCCAAGCAACTGAAATTGCCGTTCCCGTAATCGTATTGGGCGAGTATCGATATGGCGTCCGGCAGTCCCGGGAACGCCAGCGGTACGAGCAATGGCTAATGGATTCGCTTCCGAATTACCGCATCCTTGACGTGGACCAGGAGACGACCATTTATTACGCCGCGCTTCGCACGGAACTCAAGAAATCTGGAACTCCGATTCCTGCCAATGATGTCTGGGTCGCTGCGCTCTGCCGCCAATACAGACTTCCAATTCTGAGCCGAGACCGGCATTTCGACATCGTGGCAGGACTTCGCCGAATCGATTGGTAGTCGAGGCACTTGAGATCGATGGAGCTAAGTTTCTGCAACTCGTTGAAGCATAATAATGATTGTGATAGGGGATCGAACCCACAACCTAAACTCTAAAAGCCTTGCCGCTAGCGGCTTCTCACCGTCGAACTGCACTGAAAAGACAAGGAGAAGACCGGCTTGCCAGACTTGCCAATTAAGGGCCCCGTGAAAACAGCTAAGTGATTGTGGCGCCTTGCCTTGGCTTATTTTCCCCACTGTTCGCAATGAGGAGGCCGGGGGTTCGAATCCCCTCTCGTCCACCATCTTTTCAAGGTCCCTGCATCTCGCTTTTTACTTTTTGACTGCGGACAAGAGCCTGATCGCCCCATGGTTGTTTGAAATCAGCGCCAGGTCGAGTGCGGTCCTACCCTCAGGGTCGCGAACGTCAGGGTCGGCGCCGTTCTCTGGCAAGAGGGGTATGGCAGGTACGTCCCTTCCGATCTTTGAGATTCACGGCGGCGTGATGGTCGATCAAAACCTTCACTGCTCGTTCGTAGCTGTAGCCCGCGGCTTGCTTAAGGGCTGTTTGGCCGTCGCGGCCTGTTATGCGCCGCAGACCATTCCGGTGAGAACGAATATCATTCCCAACTCATGGCGGGCGATTCTACTTGCCCTGATAGCGCACGCGGGCTAATCAAATCCTATTCCTTAGAAAATCGTTTCTAGGCGACTTGAGCTGCAGGCTCCAGGGTCACTTTGAAGCCCAGGCCTTCGAGCCGTTTGGTTAATCGCCTGCGCAGGCCTTCTGGGTTCAGGCGATCGAAGTAGTCTGCGCCGAGGTCGCTGTAGCAAGTTCCGTCTCGCAAGATGTAATAGGCAATGACCAGGAGC
>DATNLB010000472.1:0-9899 GCA_035603095.1 Candidatus Acidiferrales bacterium | reverse complement strand
GGGAAGGAAGAATCTAATCCGCGGGATGCCGGACAAAGACGCTGACTGCGCCTCGCATGTTCAGCATCGACATTCCTAGACATTGTCACCAATCAGTAGAGGTTGCTCCTGGACCCGTAGGTGTTTCCGCCAATCGCCAGCAATTGTGGGATTGGTGACAGCTTGCGCCATCTCCTGGAGTGTCCCATTCTCCAGCTAATCCAATTCAGGCCGGTAGCCATCGCCAGTCCGGTCGCATAATAGGCAGGTGCAGGGAGCCTCGCAAACGGTCTTGCCAGAGGGTCGGTTTCATGCCACCAGGAATTCTTCCTCGCTTCAAGAGTTTGATGCATGTCAGCCAAACCCGCACCGTAGACAGCCGCACTGAGAACGAAAAACTTTTTTTTGGAGAACCGCCCTCCGGATTTTGCCTTTGACTCAACGATTCCCCTTACCGGATTTCGTCCGCGCAGTGGTGTTTTCAAGTCTGATGAAGTCCATAACCTAGTGGCAGCGGAGAAATTTGATACTGAATCGGGTGCAGTCGTTTGTGCCATGCCGGCCGGCGGCAACAACGTCGCTGCGAACATGCCTATGATAAGAGCGAATCGATAACTCAAGGAGTCTCGCTCTCCCTGCTAGAAAGGTTTATTTGCGCGTGGGTGAGATTTCTGTGAAGCGCCGCCCTCTCAGGGATTACCCGTGTCGTGAGCGGACACAACGCGGCCATATTCGGAAGCGCGGCTGAGCCGGTCGAACATTTGGTAGGCCGCGTTGGAGATGCGGATGATCGCTTCCCCACCGTCGTGTTCGCGGCGAAGATAGGTGGTCATCACGCTGATCACGTATGGGCGCTTGCCCGCGAAGACGATGCCCGAATCGTTCCGCACGCCCTCGAGTTCCCCGGGCTTATTGGCGACGCGAAGATCTTCAGGCAATTCCCTCGGAATATAACTCTCCTTGTGAATGCTGAGAAGATTGAAAAACTCCTCGGTGAATTGCTTGTTCAGAACTTTTCCGCGATACAGATCTTCCAGCAGCTGCATCATCTCGCGCGGGGTGGCGATGTTCTCGCGGCCTTCAGCGGCGGCCTTCACGTCCATCATCTTCCGGCAAAGACGGGTATGCGTCAGGCCCAGGGAATCGAGAAGCGCATTCACGTTTTCCATGCCGATGCGGTCGATGATGACGTTAGTCGCGGAGTTGTCGCTCACGGAAATCATCAGCGCGGCCACATCGCGCAGAGTAAGACGCGTGACCCCCGGAGTGAGCGCGCCGGCAACGCCGCTTCCGCCAACAAGATCAGCCGATTGCAACGTGTAGAGGTCGTTCAGTTTGATTTTGCCCTGCTGCGCCTGATGATAGAACTCCGCGAGTATAGCGATCTTGATGGAGCTGGCCGTGGGAAGCACTTCATCGGCGTGGAGCAAATATTTCTGACCGGTCGTAAGATCAAGGATGGCTACGCCGAGGACGCCGTCAAGATTGCGGTCAACCCCGCCTATCGTCGCTTCGAGCTTTTGCCACAGGACTTGCTCTTTCTCCTGCGGAGCTTTTTCTTGTGAAACCTGTTGCGCGCAGGACGGCATTGGAGTGAACGCTCCGACAGCGAGCAAAGCGAGGAAGAAGAATCGTTTCAGCAAGGCGACCTCCGGGTTAGCGGGATTATAAGGCGTAAGCGCATGTCGCACGAGTGAAGAAATTCCGGCCTTCTGAAAAGTGCGGCTACCGGCCGTGAGGCTTGTGGATGGGTGTACTGAATGGATTACGCGGATTTCATGTTTTTGGAATGAGATGGCCGGACGGAGAGACAATGTATAAATGACCCGCCTGCCTGCGGAAGGCCGAACCGGCCAAGACGGGGCCATGTAGGTAAGAAAGATCGGTTGGCAACGCCACTTTTGGAGAGAGGACTTATGCGCAAAATGATAGCGAGCACAGTGTTCCTGGCTTTGGCCGGAGCGCTGGCGATCGCCGCCCCAAATCAAGATCGCGATGACCATCATGACCGGGACAACCGCCACGACAACGGGAAGCACAAAGGCGATGTCAAATACGGAGACGATCGTGGCGATCGGCATGACAACGGAAATCACAAAGGTTGGGACAATCCGCACAACCCACACGCGAACTGGGATTCCGACCACGACCGTATCCGGCCCGGGCGGTCTTATCCTTACGGCCGCTACGAACACGTGAGAAGTGAATTTATCGCCCGACGCATGGATTTCCGGACTCGGCGCGTCGTGCTCTATGACAATTCAAACTGGGTGGTCGCCTCGTATGACCTCGATCGCTGCCGCGATTGGGAATGGGACCGCGACCGCGTCTATGTATACGACGACGATCATCACCCCGGCTGGTACTTGCTTTTCAACGCGCGTCTCGGGCGCTACGTCCACGTCGAGTATTCCGGCGTGCACTAGAATTCGCGACGCCTGCCGGCGCTCGCCACAGCCATGAATCCGCCGGGTGAAGCAGCCGCTCCACCCGGCATTTTTTCGTAAACAGGGTATTACGCGTTAGATGGGAACGCGATCGAGCGGAACGATGAACTGGATGCCAGGAATTTGCATCGAATGCAGCCGTGCATCGTTGGTGATGAAGAGATCGGTTCCCGCTGCTGCCGCACACGCAAGCTGGATCGTGTCGGGAGCGCGCAGCGACCGATCCGCCCGCAGCCGCGCGTAAACTATCGCCGCTTTTTCTGCGAAGGGGATCACCGTGGCCGTTGTCGCGATCAGATTCTGATAGTACGCAACGGCCTTTGCGTCGCCGCTCTGAATTGGTTTCACGAGGATTTCGCCCAAGGTCATCGCCGAAGTGAGCAATTCATCTCCCCTTGTGAGCATCCGGCTCCTGAGCGCCAGCACTTGGCCTGACAATTTACCGAAATCTTCCCAAAGATAGATAAAGAGGTTTGTATCCCAGAAAACAACGCTCATTCCCAGCCCTCGCGCAGCCGGTTCACGTATTCATCCGCTGGTTCATCGGCCCAAAGATGAACTCCTGACCCTTGCGACTTGAGCAAGGGATCGTTCTCGATCTGTCGAAGTGCCGCTTCCTTGGACCAATCTCGATACCAACTCAGCAGCCCGCTGTACCCCGGAGGAAGGTCTTCCAGATCGGGAGTCACCTTAGATCCCTGCCGTCCTGGGTGAAACACGTCTCCAGCGCGAAAGAGGCGCCGTCGGCCTTCGGCTGTTTCGAAGAGCATCCGATACCGTCCCGGGTTTGGCTGGCGGTTGGCGACGCAATGGAGAACGACGTGAACATAAACACCGGGACGCAGGGGTTCATGGAGGCCTTCGCGACGAGCGCGGTCAACGATTTCGTCGATCAAAAAATCGGGAGCCTCTGGATGCTCACGATGAAGGAGTGCTGTGGCAATCCAAACCTCATCAGCGACTTTGACCTTGGTAAGAATTTGGGGTTTCATGTATTCTCCCCATAATGTATCTACATCACAACCAAGTATTACAATAAATTCCAAGTCGGCGTCAAGGGAATTCCTAAGGACCGCCCCAGATCACACTATCTCTAGCAGAGTCTATAAGTTATCCAGGAAGAATTGCATAACGCGCTGCATTAGGACGCGGCGGGCAGGAGGGTCACTGACCCCGTGGCCGCGGCCCGGAAAAGCCAGAACCTCAACGTACTTCCCCGCCTCGATAAGGTCGTTGATCACCGCGAGGGTGTTCGCGAAGTGCACGTTGTCATCTCCGGTGCCGTGAGCGATAAGCAGTTTGCCTTTGAGCTGACTGGCATATTTCACTGGCGAAGAATCCTGATACCCCTTCTCGTTTTTCTGGGGTAGTCCGAGGTAGCGCTCGGTGTAGATGGTGTCGTAGTAGCGCCAATCGGTGACCGGGCCGCCGGCAAAACCCGCTTTAAAATCACCGCCCGCTTCAAACATAGCATGCAGCGTCATGTACCCGCCGTAGCTCCATCCCCAGACGCCAATGCGATTCGAATCCACGTACGGAAGTGACTTGAGATACTGCACGCCGTCGCGCTGGTCCGAAAGCTCTTGTGCGCCCATACGGAAGTGCAGCGGCGTTTCGAAAGCATGGCCGCGGCCTCCCGAGCCGCGATTGTCCAGCGAAAAGATAATGTAGCCCTTTTGCGCCATGAGCTGGTGCCAAAGGAAGTTGGCGCCGCCCCAGCCGTTTCGAACGACCTGAGCGTGCGGCCCTCCATACGTGTAAACCAAAACGGGATATTTCGTTTGCGGATGGAAGTCCGGCGGCTTGATGATGCTGGCGTTGAGCTGCACTCCGTCGCGAGATTTCACGGTGAGAAATTCCATGGGAGAGAGATGGTAGTCCGCAAGCTCGGCGATTTTGTTTTCGTTAATAGTAGCGAGGCGCGCTCCATCGGCGCGGTAGAGGTCCTGCCGCGGCGGGGTCGCGGCGTTCGAATAAGTGTCGTAGAAAGCGGCAGCATTGGGTGCAAGAACCGCGGCGTGCGTGCCCTCGTCCTTGGTGAGCCGGGTGAAGCCGGTTCCGTCGAGGGCGAGGCGGTAGAGGTGGCGTTCCAGAGGAGATTTTTCCGTGGTGGTGAAGTAGACAAGGCCCTTCGCTTCATCTACCGCATCGACCGCCGAGACTTCCCACTCACCCTTGGTGAGCTGCGCAAGTTGTTTGCCCTCGAGGTCATACAAATACAGGTGGCGATACCCGCTGCGCTCGCTCGACCACAGGAAGCGCTTGCCATCGTTGAGGAAATAAAGGTCGTCGCTGAGGTTGATCCAATTGGCGTCATTTTCGCTGAGAATCGTGCGGGTCTTGCCAGTGGTGCTGTCGGCGATCAGCAGATCAAGCGCGGTTTGTGTGCGATTGAGGCGCTGAATGGCGAGATGTTTGGAGTCCGTGAGCCAGTTCACGCGAGGAATGTAGATATCGGCTTCCGTTCCAGTTTCCATCACGCGAGGTTCGCCACCGCTTAGCGAGGCCACAAAAACGCGGACGACGGGATTGGCGCCGCCTGCGGTAGGATAGCGCTCCATCTCGGCTTCTCCGCTCGGCGAGGAAAAATCAACCAACGGGTATTGCGAGACTTTGCGCTCGTCCATTTCCAGATAAGCGATCGCCGAGGAATCCGGAGACCACCAGTACGCGGTCTTGATGTCGAGTTCTTCGGGATACACCCAATCGAGTTCGCCTTTGCGAATCTCTTCGGTGCCGCCCTGCGTGACCGGGCGCTCTTTGCCGTCGGCGACATTCATGGTCCAGACGTTGTGATCGCGCACAAAGCTCACGTTCCGGCCATCGGGAGAAATCTTGGGGTCCGCAAGCGTAGCTTTACCAGAAACCAGCGCGCGCGCCGTTTGCGACTTCACATCCAGCCATGCAAGCGCCGTGGGGCCTTGAAACAGAATGCCCGCGCCATCGGGCGCCCATTGATATTGAGAAGGCGCGCGGCGGCCAAGGCCAGTGGCTTGGGTAGGTCTCGATGTGTCCACCGGCAAAATGGATTCGAGTCTGTCGGAGGCAACAAGAAGCCGGCGCTCTCCGTTGGCAGCGTCCATCACCCAAAGTTCTGTCCTCGCTTCCTTACCGGAGCCTTTTGTTTCGAAATAACTGAGCGCCTTGCCGTCTGGAGTCCAAACGAGACCCCGCGTCAACCGCCCGCTCAAGCTCGGCTGCGAATAGATGCGTTCGACCGTGAGAGCTTTCCCTGGCGCCGCGGCGGCTTGCTGAGCCGCGCAAGAAGGAGACAGGACGGCAACGAGTGCAAAGGTACTGAGAAACACAGACGACCGCGAACAGTGACGCAGCAAGGACATGCGATCCTCCTGGGAACGGACGGTAGTTTAAGCTGGAGCGGTGCGAAGAACAAACCTTTGGACAAATATTAACCCGGCGGCCAGCGGAAATTACGGCCGCCGAGCAGATGCAGATGGAGATGGAAAACGGACTGACCCGCCCCGCTGCCATTGTTTATGACGGTGCGGTAGCCTTCCAGAAGATTGCGTTCGCGGGCAAGCTGCGCGGCGACCAACTGCAGTTTGCCAAGAACGGCTTGATGTTCGGGTGCGGCCTCGTTCAGCGATTCGAAATGCTTGCGCGGGCAAATTAGGATGTGCGTGGGCGCCTGTGGGCTAATGTCTTCGAAGGCAAAAAGATCGGGATCTTCGTAGACGATCTTCGATGGAATTTTCTTCGCCGCGATTTTGCAGAACAAACAATCGGCACTCATCGATTCCCTCCTGCGGGCGAGCCTTCGTCGAGACGCGTAACCAGCGGAGTAAAGCCTTCGCGGCCACGGAGTTGCTCGCCAAACTGGCGCGCCGCGTCTTCGCCGGAAATCCTGCCGACGCGCACGCGATAAAACACGCCGTCGGGAGAATCATATTGCTGAATGAAGATAGGCGAATAGGAGACGTTGAGGCGGTCGCGGAGACGTTCTGCGTTGGCGCGCTCGCGGAAAGCACCTACCTGCACGCTGAAAAAACCGGCGGTAGGATCGACACCGCCAAGAACTTCCACGCGCACCGGCACGACGCCAGGACCAACCGATTCCACTTCTCGCGCAGCGGCAAGAGAGAGATCGATGATGCGATTGTCGACAAACGGGCCGCGGTCGGTGATTCGAACGACCGTGGACTTGCCATTGTTCAGGTTGGTGACGCGAACCATGGTTTCGAATGGCAGCGTGCGGTGCGCCGCGGTGAGTTTATACATGTCGTAGATCTCTCCGTTCGAAGCGTGCCGCCCGTGAAACGGCACGCCATACCAGGAAGCGTTGCCTTCCTCCGTGTAACCGGAGGGAGCAGGCACGGGAGCCGGCCTGTTTTTTTTGGGAACGGGCGCCACTGCCGGTGGAGGCGTGGAGGGGTCGGGTACATCGGTAGAGCGCTTGGCAGCGTCGGCGGTTTCCGGCGGCGTGGAGGATGGTTCGACAGGAGGAGGCTGGCGGCGATCGGCGATCGGTTTGCGCGCCGAGCAGCCGGAAGAATAGACACAGAGGAGACCGAGCGCGCAGAGAGCAAACAGTGGCGTACATGAAAAATTAAAAAGACAACCAAGTTGCGGGTGGAAAACGTGTCTGCGCGAATCCAAAGTGACGGAAACTGTTTCCGGTGAAATCTTCAAGGCGCCGCCTGCGTCATGAAGATCGCGGATTCTGCGCATTCCGCGCGGCATTGCGCGCTTCGATCCACGCCGCTGCCTCGGAGAACTTCTCGGAAACCTCGCGCAAAAATTGCGCCGTACGCTTTTCCGTTTCCGGCGCGACCTCTTCCTTGACAAAACTCTTCACGCGCGCAAGTTCCTCGTCAACTCGTTTGCCAAAATCTTCGAAGTTTTTAATGCTCTTAATCCGCGTGAACTCGTCGTCCATGCGCTTGCCGAACTCTTCGAATTTATCCATAAGTGATAGGTCCTCGTAAAAATCGCCGTGCCGAGAAGAAGCGCGGCGACTTGGGTATTATAGGAACGCGGTGTGCGGGCCGCAAGGAGGAGAATTGGCGCTTCCCTATCGGTGGCAGTGGCGGGTGGACAAATGGAAGAACGCGATGCGCGCATTTTTCGGCGGCGGCGACCAGCAGCCCCGGCCGAAAATCTGCCCCTCGTGCGGAGCGCTGGTCGGAATCAGCGCGACGCGCTGCCACGAGTGTGGAGCCAGCACGCGATTTTCCCTCGCGGCACTGACCAAAAAACTTTCCGGACTCTTCGGTGAGCAAGAAACTCCCGCGACTTCCGCCCTGCTGGTCGCAAACATTCTGATGTTCGGCGTGAGCTGGATGTTGACCATGCAAGCGGGTGAGGCCGGCGGCCTGCGCACGCTCTGGGGTATGAGCGGCGCAGCTTCCTACCAATTGGGGATGAGCCTTCCGTTCCCCTTCTTGCTCCAGGATCATCAATGGTGGCGGCTGGTTACCGCGATGTTCCTGCACGGCGGATTGATTCACATCGGCTTCAACATGATGACCCTGCTGCAATTTGGTCCGGCGTTGGAAGAACTATATGGGTCCGCGCGCTACCTGTTCCTCTACGTGGTCACGGGAGCGCTTGGCTTCATGACCAGCGCGTTGATAGGGCACTTTTCCATCGGTGCCAGCGGTGCCTTGTTAGGGCTGATCGGCGCGATGCTGGCGGTTACCACGAAGCGCGGCGGCTCGTTTATGCGCGAATTGCGGTCGCGGTTAGTCACTTCTGTGGTGATCCTGTTCATGATCGGATTTTGGGGTGGTCTCGGCGTCGACAATTCGGCCCATATTGGGGGCTTCGCCGTCGGATTTGCCATAGGCAAGATTTATGAAGATCGCCGGCCGATGAATGCTGCGGAGCGGAAACGGGCACAGACGCTCGGTTGGCTCGCGGGAATTGTGATTGTCGCGAGCTTCGTGCTGATGATCCTGCACTTTCGCGACCCGCTGCCGGGGCGATAGTCAGATTCCAACGACGCGTCAAGAAAAAGTGCGATACTGTATTCATCGCAAGAGGCACAACTGGTGGATCCTCACTCCATCGTCGTCGTCAGTCTCCACACGCCTAAGGAAAAAGTGTGGGGCGAGCTCCTGGCAATCAACCCTTCCGGAATTACGCTCCGCGGCATCGACTTAAATTCCTTCGACCACTTCATCCGGCAGATCAATGAGCCCGACGGCGAGCGCGTGGGCCTCCCCACCATTTTCTTTCCCATGAACCGCCTCGAGCGCATCTCTCTCGATGAAGCCTCCGGCTCCATCCCCTCGATGAACGAGCTTTTCGCGCGCAAGGTGGGGCGTTCCCTTTCCGACTATCTCGCGCAATTTGCCTGAACTGCGCTATTCTGAATCACAATGAAAGGCCGCATTTGGACGGTACCCAATCAAATTACCTTTCTCCGGCTCGGCTTTCTGCCGCTGTTTCTCATACTCATGTCGTACGAGCGGTACCGGTGGGCTCTGCTCGTTCTGGTGGTTGCGGGACTATCGGACGGAATCGACGGGCTTCTCGCCCGCCGCCTCAATCAACGTTCCGCTCTCGGCGCGTATCTCGATCCCATCGCCGACAAACTTTTGCTCTCCTCTTCTTTCCTCATTCTGGCATTCAAGAAGCAATTGGCGTGGTGGCTCACGATCATCGTTCTTAGCCGCGACGTGCTGATCCTGATCGTCGCGGTTGTTATTTTGCTTGTCTCCGGGTACCGGCCTTTTCCGCCCAGCATCTACGGCAAAGCCACTACCGCCACTCAGATCGTCCTTGTTTTCACTGTGGTTCTCGCGGCTGCATATCCCAATCTTGAGCTCGGCACATTTGTCCGCGTGCTCATTTACTTAGTTACAGTATTGAGCGTGGTCTCGAGCTTTCATTATTCGTTCACCACCGCCCGGCACCCCGCTGGTTCCACTCTAGAAAAGAAGTGAAAATCCGATCGGGCGGCGAGATAGTGGCTACTTTTTGGCGGCTTCGTAAGCGCGGCCGAGCCAGTCGAGGGCGCCCTTTGTGGCCGAAGCATCGTCCAGCTCAAAGAAAAACCATCCTGCGCCAGACATGCCCGAAACAGGATCAACTCTGGAATCTTTCTTGACGGACTCCAGAACGGCCGGAGAGGCGGAAGCGACCTTAATCATTATGGAGGTCGGTGATTTCATGGCACGGGATCGGGGAAGAGCGGCAAAGATCTGGCCATCTCGATAAAGACCCTGGTATCCGAACATGGGCCTCTTTGAGATTCCGGGCCAATCCGAGATTTCTTTTTCCAGCATGGCCGAAAGTGCCTTCATCTGGTCGTCGATGGGGTAAAACTTCGGCATCTTCGGGCGCTTGGATTTTGCTTTGGCAGATTTTTTCTTTGGCTTCATCTGACGCGCGTTCGCTTTCTACCATTCATTCCTAAACAGGCATGGGTTTGGAGCCGCCGGGAGGAACGAGGAGCTTGGGCTCAGTAAGGGACTGGACCTGTTCGAGGGTGGCGTCGGGAGCAAGCTC
>DATNLB010000446.1:0-3981 GCA_035603095.1 Candidatus Acidiferrales bacterium | reverse complement strand
GTGATTTCTTTCGGTTTCCGGGGTGAGCCCGTCAGCACCGCCAAATCGCGAGCCAGCGTGGATGGATCGCAGGAAAGATACACAATCTCTTTGGCGCCGAGCTCCGCGAGTTTCTCAGCAGCTTCTGCGCCCAATCCGGCTCTCGGCGGATCCAGGAGTACGAAGTCTGGTTTTTCTTCGGTTTTCTTCAGGAACTCTTCCGCATGCTCGTTGTGCGATACGATTGTGACGCCAGCAATTTCCGCATTGGCATAAAGATCCCGCGTCGCGGCAAGATTGGCATCCACGCACACAACTCTCTGAAATTTCTTTGCCAGTGGCAACGTGAAGAACCCGACACCCGAATACAGATCCAGCGCGAGCGCGCCATGCGCATTCTCCGTCACGGTCTTCAGCAAATCCTCGATCAGGAAGCGGTTCACCTGAAAGAACGAAAGATGGCTGACCCGGTATTTGTATCCGCCGGCTTCGTGCGTTAAATAACCCGGTCCCGTCAATTCAAACCGGTTCTTCTTTTGGTCCAGCAACAGCAAACTTTCGATCTGCGGCAAGACGTCCCGGAAAGCAGATGCCAGTTCCGCCGCAGGCTTGAGGAATTTCTCAAACGCTACGTTCAGCGCAATTTTGTCGTCCGACGAATCCGCAAAGGCTTCGATCTCCTGGATACCCTCCGGCAACTTTGCTGAGCGCGCCATTTCCTGAAGCTGCGCGAACGTGTGCGCGAGGCGCGGCGAGAGCACAGGGCACTCATCGATCGGCACGATCACCGAACTCTCCGGCAGAAAGTATCCCAGCGCACGTGGCATCCCGCTTCGCACCGCCCATTGCGCGCGGTTTCGATAGCCATACGGTTCGGCTGAATGTTCCACGATCGCGCCATCCCATGTGATACCGCCCAGCCGCGAAAGCGTTTCACGCAAAATTTCTCTTTTCAGCCTCAACTGCTCCGTTGCCGGGATGTGCTGGTAGTGGCACCCGCCACATTTCTGAAAATGAACGCACTTTGGTTTTTCGCGCTCTTTCGCCGGTGAAATGACCTCCAGCAGTTCGGCCCAGATCAATTTCTTCTTTTTCGATTTCGCGTTCGCCCGCACTTCTTCCCCGGGCAGAACATAAGGGACGAAAACGGTATTACCATCGGCGTGCGCCAAGCCGTCACCGCCGTAAATGAGCTTCTCAATCGATAATCTTAACTCATCAGCCATAATATTTGTCCTGTTTTAAGAATCGCCTTTTAGATTGGAACTCGAACCTGTCTCGGTTCCGGATGGCGAGCCAGATTGCTGGCTCACGCTAAGAAAAATAGAAAAGACTCAAGCGCGGTATTCCAAACTCTTCCAACAGCCGTTTCTGCACGTACTGTTTTTCGACCATCGCCAGTTGCTCCGCTTTCATCTTCCGCCTGTACATCGCCAGTTGCCCATCCACTTCGCGCCGGACCTTGAGCATGAGCTCTTCCGGCGCATGACTCGTCAGCAGCGCCTGTATCTTCTCATCCAGAATCGTCAGCCGGCGCTCCAAATCTTCCAGGTCCAGCGTCCCCGGCGCATCGAGGAGCTGGCTGCTTGACTCCAGCGATTCCGCAATTTCCGTTAACCGGCTGGCGATCTCCGGCTGTTGTTGCAAACTCTTTTCTGCTGCGCGTTTCAAATGCGCCACATTCTTAGCAAAATATGTTTTCAATTCATCTCGCGAAAAAGCTTCGCTGGCCTTTGCTCGCGCGACTTTCGGCGCACTCCCCGCAGCCGCCTCCTGCTGTTCTTCGGCTGCTTCCAGCACCGCGTCCGTGCAATACGCCAGGTTTTTCAACGGCTTGCCCGCTCCGCGGCGAGACCTTTGATAACTCTCAAACGCTTTGTCGATCCCTTTCAGCGCGGCTTCCAGTGGCACTCCGGCTTTCTGCCATGCCTCCATGATCGCCCAGTCCAGCGGCGACACCAGCAGATGCGCCCCGCGTTTCTTCCAGAAGTATTCTTCGATTTCCGTAAAGTAATTGAAGTAGTTCCAGCCGTCCATTTCGTTGGTTGGGGCACCCCTGGATATTCAGTCTCTGGGCGAGACTCCGTCTGCCTTGCCGATGCCGGAGGTCTAGCTCTGCGCCTTCTTTGCCGGAGCCGCTGCTGCGCCCTTGCCGTGCTCCGTCGGCTGATTTTTCTCCCAAATCAATCGCAAGCCCGTCAGGGTAAGGAATTCATCGGTATGCTGGATATGTTTCGAGCCTTTCGAGACAAGCCTCGCTTGGCCGCCGGTCGCAACTACCTTCACATCTTCGCCAAGTTCCTTCTTCATGCGCGCGATCATCCCGTCCACCATGTCCACTGCACCGTAATACAAACCTGCTTGCATGTGCGTGACGGTGTTCGTCCCGATCACTTTTCCCGGGTCCTTAATTTCCACGCGCGGTAGCCGCGCGGCGCGCGCAAACAACGCCTCCGACGAAATTCCCAGTCCGGGCGCGATAACCCCGCCGAGATACTCGCCCTTCGCGGAGATCGCATCGAACGTGATCGCGGTCCCAAAATCCACCACGATACACGGCCCGCCGTACTGATGAAACGCCGCCACGCCGTTCACGATCCGGTCCGCGCCTACTTCTGACGGGGTGTCCACCAGCACGGCCATCCCGGTTTTTACGCCCAGTTCCACGAACAGCGCCTTCTTCCCAAAATAGACGCGAGACATTTCAGCCAGTGTCCGGTTCACCGGCGGCACCACCGAGCTGATGATCACGCCCGTGATCGCGTCCCGGTCCAACCCCGCGAGAGTGAACAAATTCCTCGTCAGCACGCCATATTCGTCGATCGTCTGCTCGCGTGCCGTCGTCAAACGCCAATTCGCGATCAGCTCTTCGCCGCGAAAAACGCCTAGCACCGAGTTGGTATTCCCCACGTCAATGGTCAGCAGCATCTAGCGTGCCTCCGCGACATCGCCAGAAATCACCGCCGTGACTCGTCCGTCTTCTCGCTCCACTTGCAGCAATCCCTCCGGCCCGAGTCCCGCAGTTGTACCGACATAGCTTTCCGTTCCGTTTGTTACCCGCACGCGTTTGCCTTTTGCATAAGTCGATACTGATTCGAAGCGCGCCACAACGCTGGCCACGCCTTCCCGCAGGAAACGATTGTAATCGTTCTCGAATTCGCGCAGCAACCGGACCAGCAGCTCCATGCGCGACTGCGGTTTACCCGTTTCCACGCGCAGGGAAGTTGCTATGTTGGCGAGCTCACCGGGAAACTTCTCTTGATTCACGTTCAGCCCGATTCCGACAATCACGAATCGCACTTGATTTGGCTCCGCGTGCATCTCCGTCAGGATGCCGCCCACCTTTTTCCCCCCAATGAGCAAGTCGTTCGGCCACTTCAGATCCACATCCAGCCCAGTAAGCGCCTGCACCGCGGAATGCGCGGAAAGTCCCGCCATCATCGTAAGGAGAGGAGCCTGTACCGGCGCCAGTTTTGGCCGAAGAAGCAAAGTCACGTAAATGCCGGCCGCGCGTTGGGAATGCCACGAGCGTCCCGCCCGGCCTCGTCCCGCGGTTTGCTCTTCCGCTAGGACGACCGCGCCCTCCGGTTCGCCTGCATGTCCCAATTCCAGCGCTACTCGGTTCGTCGAATCCGTCTTGAAAAAATGAAATATGTGTTTCCCGAAAAGACTACCCTTCAGCCGTTGCTTCAGCATGTCCGGAGTCAGGATGTCGGGGACTTGCTCCAGAAAGTATCCGGTGCCTGGTTGGCTCTTTACCTTCACGCCCAATTCGCGCAGCCGTTCCACCCACTGCCACACCATGGACCGCGAGACGCCAACCTCTTTAGCGATTCGCGCGCCGCTGATCACGATGGTGGCATTTTCCGCCAGCAACGTAAGCAACCCTGCCAGCCGCCGGTCGGTTGTGCCCGGTAAGGATTCCTGAGCCATCGGGATCTCGTCGCGCCCCTTCGCGCCGCCTAAGCTTACGTTCCCTCGATGCTGTCCACAAGCAAGCTG
>DATNLB010000449.1:0-5730 GCA_035603095.1 Candidatus Acidiferrales bacterium | reverse complement strand
TCCTCTCATGGCGACGGGTTGGCATCAGCAACGTTCGCCTAAGCGACTATTTAAGACGTTATCCCTATATTTGAATCACGCCGACGCTCTTCGAAGTGAAGTTTACTCACCGGCAGGCTACTCGCTGCGCAACTGCGCCGTGAAACAATAACGTCATGGAACACGTGGCACAGCACGATCTAGGTTGCGAGCAAGACTTACCTCTCGAAAGTGCAGGGTCTCGCCATGATCTGCTGGAGTCAGCGTAATGCGAATGCATTTGAATGCGGGGGTATTGCTCTTGGCGGCAACACTGCGGATCGGGACCAAAACGTTGGTCTCCGGATAGTATGCGGCAGCGCTCCGGCGGGCAATTGCATAGGGGACGATGGCGAAGCGGGGTGCCTTGCGCACCTCTCCTTCAAAGTGACTGTATATGTCTACGATCTGACCAGCTTGGAGATTTCTCGCCTCCATATCAACCGGGTTCAAGAAGAGTACCCGGCGACCATCAAAGACACCCCGATAGCGGTCATTTAGTCCATAGATCGTGGAATTGAACTGATCGTGGCTGCGAATGGTTGTCAAAAGAAACTCGTCAGGCTTCAAGTCATGTTTCGGGATTGGGCAAACGCTTAGCTTAGCCTTACCGGAACTGGTTTTGAAGATGCGCTGCTTCGCTGCATTCGGCAAATAGAAGAATTTCTCTTTAGCAATTCGCTCGTTGAATCTATCGAATCCCGGAATCACCCTGGAAATCGCATCCCGGATCAGGTTGTAGTCCGCCGCAAAGCCAAGCCAGTTTGTAGTTGTTCGAGACCCCAAAGTAGCATTCGCCAGATTCGCAATGATGGCTACATCGCTGAGCAGGTCCGGCGAAGCTGGTGGAAAGAAGCCTTGAGTAGGATTGATAATGCCCATGGAATCTTCGATCGTGAGGAACTGCTTACCAGTCGCCTGTATATCTTCCTCGCTCCGCCCCAGGCAAGGCAGGATTAAGGCTCGCTCCCCTGTGATCAGGTGAGAGCGATTGAGCTTCGTCGAGACATGAACGGTAAGCTTGCAGCGTTGCATCGCGTGCGCGCTATAGACCGTGTCAGATACGTTCGAAAGGAAATTGCCGCTGATCGCAAAAAACACCTTGACGTCCCCCTCAAACATCGCGTGCAGACTCTCAACGGTGTCATACCCTGACTTTCGTGGTGGTTCGAAGTTGAACTCTTTCCCGAGGACATCCAGAAAGGCTTTTGGCGGGCGTTCCCACACACCCATGGTGCGGTCACCCTGGACATTCGAGTGTCCACGCACACATACGGTGCCTGCCCCGGGGCGCCCTATGTGCCCGCCAACCAGCAGAAGATTCACGATCATCGAGACATTGTCGACTCCGTTGCGCTGCTGTGTAACGCCTAAGCACCACGCGATTATGGTCTTCTTTGAAGCCGCGTACATATCGGCGGCGACATGCAACTGATTTCGAGTCAACCCGCTGTTTTCTTCAATTTCTTCCCAGCTCGTAGCTTCCACATCGGCCAGCAGTGCTTCGAAACCTTCGGTGAAGGTTTGAATAAATTCACGGTCAATCGCCGAGATGTGTCCTGCTCGTTCGCGCTCGAACAGATCCTTCAGAATGCCTTTGATTGCCGCCACGTCTCCATTCACGCGCACGGGGAGATACAGATCGGCAAGGGCCTGGCCCTTACCAAGCAGCGCAAGGGGCAACTCCAAAGGATTCGGGTAATCCTGGGGATTAGGATTAATCACCCTCATCAAACTCACCTCGGGTAGAGGGTTGACAGCGATGATTTTGGCACCATGGTCCTTGGCCATCTGCAGTGAGGTCAGCATTCGCGGATGGTTTGTCCCAGGGTTGTTTCCAAAGATGAAAATGAGATCGGTGCTCTCCATATCTTCCAGCGTAGCCGTACCCTTGCCGATCCCGAGTGTTTCGACCATCGCAACTCCCGACGACTCGTGGCACATGTTCGAGCAATCCGGAAGATTGTTGGTTCCGAACTGCCGCGCGAACAACTGCAGAAGAAATGCAGGTTCATTGGTTGTCTTGCCTGAGGTGTAGAAGCACGCCTGGTTGGGTGATTCCAGACTACTCAACTCCCGGGCGATCATCGCAAAGGCCTCCGGCCAAGTGATCGGCTGATAGTGCGTCGCGTTCGCGTGCCTTACCATTGGCGAAGTCAGGCGCCCCTGCCCATTGAGCCAGTAGTCAGATTTTGAGGCCAGATCCGCTATTGAATACTGGGCGAAGAAGTCCGGCCCGATGCGCTTCTTTGTAGACTCGTCCGACACAGCTTTGGCGCCGTTCTCGCAGAACTCAAAAATCTTCCGCTTCTTGTCGGGACTGGGCCAAGCGCAGCTCTGGCAGTCGAATCCAGTTACTTGGTTGATCTTCAAAAAAGCCTGCGATGATCGCACCGGACCCATTTCACCAATGCCGTAGAGCATCGTATTCCAGATGGCAGGAATTCCGGCGGCCTCTTCAGAGGCACGCCCGATCCTGAGCTTGCCCAAATCAGTTGGGTTTTGCGCTTGCAGAGAAGTCGAGTCGTTCGGGTCCAGCTCCGCCGCCGGCTCTCCCCCTGTGCTGGTCACAGTCTTGGTTCGCAGGTCCTGCTTGGCGCGATAGTGCCCGTCTCGGCACTGCTCGTCCCCTTGGATTACGTCCGACTTGTCCGACGTTTTCATGGTCTCCTCCCCTTCTACCTGCGATCGTTGCCTTGGATCGCGAATGTCGTTGAGCCGACCCGGTCACGTTAGTTGAATCGCCTAGGCTCCCGTCGCGAAGGCTTTCTCAATCCAGACGATGCCCGATATCAAGACGCACGCATTATTTGTGCCATCAAGGGAGCGTTCTTGGGCAACGGTGGTTGACATTGGGCTACTGCACTTGCGCCAGCGGCTCTGGCGCACCTGGTCTCATCGTGCCTGGCAAAGGTTGATGCGAGGATCGGGAGATCCCGAGCTTCTGCATCTTATGGATCAGCGTGGTGCGCTTCAAACCAAGCTTCGTCGCTGCTCCTTTCGCACCACCGATCACCCAACCAACCGATTCAAGCGTACGCAGAATCAGAATGCGCTCGGAATCCTTTAGAGTAGCTGGCGCCGGGGAGGCGGTGCCAGTCAAAGCTTCTGTCGCCGGCAAAGGATTGGGAAGCACGCCATCATCGGAAAGGATCACGGCACGTTCGATCAAATTCTGCAGTTCGCGAATGTTGCCTGGCCACTGGTACGACGTGAGCGCAGACATCGTTGTCGAAGGAATGTGCTCGATCTGGCGACTCATCCGGCGGCTGTAAATCTCGATAAAGTGGGCCACGAGGGCCGGAATGTCTTCGCGACGTTCACGCAAAGGCGGCAACAGGACGGGAAAGACGTTGAGACGGTAGTAAAGATCGCTGCGAAACACACCACGGTTCACCATCTCCCCCAGATTACGATTTGTCGCAGCAACCAAGCGAACATCTACCTGATGTGTGCGAGTGCTGCCCAATCGCTCGAACTCCTGTTCCTGCAGAACGCGGAGCAACTTTGGCTGCAAGGCCGGCGGAATATCTCCCACTTCATCCAGGAAAAGAGTGCCTTTGTCGGCTAGTTCGAAACGGCCAATCTCTTGCGCAATAGCTCCAGTGAACGCACCCTTCTCGTGGCCGAAGAGTTCATTCTCCAGCAGATCCAGCGGGATGGCAGCGCAATTCAGCTTTACGAACGGTCGTCCGCACCGCGAGCTGAGGTCATGGATCGCGTGCGCGATCAGTTCCTTGCCGGTGCCGGTTTCCCCCTGGATAAGAACGGTGGAATCCGTAGGCGCAACCCGTTCCACTTGGTCGAGCATCGATTCCAGAGCAGGACTATTGCCTATGACTTGCTCGAATCTGTGCTCGTAAGACGGCTGATCACAACTCCCAAATCCTTGGATAGCTCCCACAGAGAACCTCCTAGTGCAAACCAGCTCTTTATCGGGCTCAATTCTCGAGAACCGCTCGAACGTTCTCAAGCAGGAGCCCGTTGAGACCGGCGACGCCAAAACCGCCATAGAATCCGATTCCAAAGCCAAACACGTTCCAGGACTGTCAAAGAAAAGCTCCGGATCCAATACCGTGGCCGGCCTTCACTGCGCACGTCCCGAATAAGAAGTTGAACGGGGCACACTCCTACCCGCAGTTCTTGCGTGACGGCCTTTCGATGCCAAGCTTTTGCAGGCGGTAATAAAGTGTAGACCTGTGGATTCTCAATCGTGCAGCGGCCCCGTTGGGACCGGCGACAACCCACCGGGTGTGTTCAAGAGTTTTGCGTATGTGGTCTCGCTCCGCTTCTTCCAGCGTAACTGCCTTCTGGGACTCGGGCTCGGCCGCGGCTGCGGCTGCGGCCTTCAGGCTCGGGGGACGGAGGACACTCTCCGAGCTAAGAATTACGCTCCGCTCGATAAAATTCTGGAGCTGGCGAATGTTTCCGGGCCACGAGTACGAGATAAGCTCAGACATCGCTTCTGAGGAAATGTGGTCGATTTGCTTGCCCATCCGATGGGCATAAATCTCGACAAAGTGTTCCACCAACGCGGGAATGTCTTCGCAACGCGCCCGCAACGGTGGCAGCGAGATCGGAAACACATTCAGACGGTAGTAGAGGTCGTTCCGAAATTCGTTCCGCTTCACCATGTCCTCCAAGTTCCGGTTGGTCGCAGCCACGAGCCGAACGTCGACTTGGTGAGTCCGTGTGCTGCCCAAGCGCTCGAACTCCTGCTCTTGCAGAACACGCAGCAGTTTGGGCTGGAGGGCCAATGGAATATCTCCGACCTCATCCAGGAAGAGGGTCCCTTTGTCGGCCAATTCGAAGCGACCGACTTTTTGCGCGATGGCGCCTGTGAAAGCGCCCTTCTCATGGCCGAAAAGCTCGCTTTCCAGCAGATCGTTGGGAATAGCAGCGCAATTCAACTTCACGAATGGGCGTCCGCGGCGCGAACTGAGGTTGTGTATGGCGTGTGCTACCAGATCCTTGCCGGTGCCAGTTTCTCCCTGGATAAGGGTGGTGGAACTTGTTGGAGCGACAATTTGGACGAGCTTTAACACTTCCCGGAGAGTCTCGCTTGCTCCGACGATGCCCGCAAATCCGTCGTTCACCCCTTTGCCCTTCAGTGCCTGATGGCTTCTGGATTCGATAATTGAGAGCAGTGCCGAGGAGGTGGATTCGGCTGTGTCGTGCGGGGCAATGTCGTGCTCATATTCTCGCTCGGTGAGAAAGGTCTCGAGATGACTTTGATTTTCAGAAGGAACCCTATTTCCCCAAGTCATATGAGTAGCCCATTGTGTCGCTGTTGCCATGACGCCTCCTTCACTGTCGTGATTTTTCTCTTCTCATCGCCGTTCTCCAGTAATCCACTTGCGGATGTACGCTGGGCAATTCTTGAGCTGTATGTTGTCCGTTTCGCAGCGCTTAAGAAAACTGACAACGTCTTGATCCACGAGCCTTAGGTCTTTCAAGTCCAAGACGATGCGCCGACCGCTCGCTTCTGCGCTCATCAACGCTTCCAACTCGCTTACGTTTTCTGCGCCCATTCGACCACTCAGCTTGAAGACCACCTCTCCGTTCGCTTCCCTCGTGATCTTTAGCATCCATCCTCTCCTGGAACGGGAATTAAGACTCCGAGTTCAGGCAACTTCGCCCTGTAACACCTCGAACTCCTGCCTGAGATCCAGAGCAGAGACGGCATACATTGCGCCGAACTGATCTCTTCGA
>DATNLB010000411.1:0-8455 GCA_035603095.1 Candidatus Acidiferrales bacterium | reverse complement strand
GATGAAGAGGCGGCAAAGCCCTTTAGTGTTGCCACCTGGCTGCATCCGCATCTCCGTCCGCTCGAATCCAAGGACGAAGGCAAGCCGGACGGCGTGATCCTTTCTCGCGCAGAAGCGACGCAGGACAGTCGCGGGTGGCAGCTCATTTCCAGCAAAGGAAAGCTGGCGTTTCTGCTCGCGCACAAGTTGCCGGATAATGCGATTCAAATAGAGACGAAGGAAAGAGTCCTGGCCGTGGGCCGATGGAATCATCTGGCGGCTACTTATGATGGTTCAGGCAAAGCGGCAGGAGTAAAACTCTACGTTGACGGGAAGCTGCAAGAAGTAACGGTAACTAAGGATGGGCTCAACGACAGCTCCGCCACGACCGCACCGTTGGAATTCGGCCGCATGCATCCTGACGCCAACCCCTTGCGGCAATCTGGTTTTCAGGATTTTCGTTTCTATCAGCGCGCACTTTCAAACGAAGAGGCGGCGCGATTGCCGTTTGAGGATTATGTGTCGGAAGTTGTGCGCAAGTCTCTCGCTGAGTGGACTGAGGACGAACTGCACGCGGTAAGTGAATACTACTTCGCGGAACTGGATGAGCCGACGCGTGCGTCTAGGGCGCGAATTTCTCTGCTCAACCAGGAACTGGACCGTCTCTCCAAGGACGGAGACGTCGTGATCATTAGCCAAGAGGCTCCTACTTTGGCGTACGCCGACGTTCTCACGCGCGGCGCGTTTAACGCGCGCACAGAGCGCGTGCGCCCCGGCGTGCCGCATTTTCTTCCGCCCCTGAAGGCAGGAGTGCCGCTGGACCGCTTAACGCTTGCGGAATGGACGGTCAGTCCATCGAACCCCCTTACACCGCGCGTGACCGTAAATCGCATGTGGTCGGAAATTTTTGGCACCGGCTTGGTGGAAACGACCGAAGATTTCGGCGTGATGGGCTCGCGGCCGAGTCATCCTGAGCTGCTCGACTGGCTTGCGCTGGATTTTCGCGAACACGACTGGGATGTGAAGCGCTTTTACAAACAGGTCGTGCTTTCGGCCACGTATCGGCAGTCGGCGCGGGCAACTCCCGAGCTAGTCGAAAAAGATCCAAAGAACCGGCTGCTGGCGCACGGACCGCGATTCCGCATGGACGTGGAGATGCTCCGCGATACCGCTCTGGCGACCAGCGGTTTGCTTGTCGAAAAGATTGGCGGCCCGAGCGTGAAGCCCTACCAGCCAGCTGGCGTGTGGGAAGCAGGTAGCCACCAGAATAGTGATACGAAAGCGTATGTTCAGGATCACGGTGACGCGTTGTATCGTCGCAGCCTGTATACATTTTGGAAGCGCATGGCGACCATGCCCAACATGGACGCTCTGGACGCGCCCGTGCGGGACGCTGCGTGCACGCGGCGTCAGCGAACCGATACTCCGCTGCAGGCGCTTGTGCTTATGAACGATCCGCAGTGGCTGGAGGCGGCGCGGCGCTTGGCGGAACGGGTGATCCATGAATCGTCGAACGCGGAAGGACGTCTCAATGCGCTCGGCGAGATTTTGCTGGCTCGTCGGTGGGAGTCAAAAGAAAAAGCCGCGCTCGAACGTGCTTTGGTGAAATTCCAGTCAACCTATGCGCAAGATGAGCCCTCTGCGGAAAAACTGGTTGCCGTAGGTGAAAGCAAGCCCGATACGGACTTGCATGCCGGCGAGGTGGCTTCCTGGATGCTGGTTGCGAGCGCGGCCATGAACCTGGACGCGGTCTTGAATAAATGAGAAAGTTGAAAGACTAATGAAGCCGGAGAGTCCTTTGATTCAAGGCGAATGTTGCGACCATGGCGGTGAAGGTCCAACGGTTTACGACTTGCCTGTTCCGCTTTCGCTCCGCGAGGAATGGAAGCGCCTCGCCACGCGCCGACACTTCCTGGGCCGAATGGGAAAGACGCTTGGTTGGGCAGGTCTGACGAGTTTACTTGGCAATTCGTTCGTGGGGCGCACGGCGGCGGCTGAACTGACTGACGCGGGGGCTCATCGCCTGCCGGATTTCGCGCCAAAAGCGAAGCGAGCGATCTATTTGTTCATGTCCGGGGCGCCATCACAGATGGACTTGTGGGACTACAAGCCTGGACTGACATCTCTTTTCGACAAGGACCTTCCCGATTCCGTTCGAGGGAACCAGGCACTGACCGGCATGACCTCCGGACAGGCGCGTTTTCCGATTGCGCCTCCGCATTGGGGCTTTTCGAGACAAGGAAAGTCTGGCCGTTACGTGAGCGATTTACTGCCGTGGGCGGGCAAGTTGGTGGACGACATCACGTTGATCCACACGATGCAAACTGATGCGATCAATCATGAGCCGGCGATTCTTTTGATCAACACGGGCAACATGGTACCCGGCAAGCCTTCGCTTGGCTCCTGGCTATCGTATGGCCTCGGAAGCATGAACGAAAATCTTCCGACTTTTGTTGTTCTCAATTCACTTACGATTCCGGGCACAGACCTTCAGCCAATTTCGCCGAAGTTGTGGAGCAGCGGATTTCTTTCCAATGAATACGCCGGGGTGGCGTTTCGGTCGCAAGGCGCTCCCGTGCTTTATCTCGATGATCCAGCCGGAATGAGCCGGGATGTTCGTCGCGAGCTAATCGAGACGGTGAACACGATCAACCAGATGACGTTTGAAGAAGTAGGGGATCCGGAAACGCACGCGCGCATTCATCAGTATGAAATGGCGTTTCGCATGCAGGCTTCGTTGCCCGAGCTCACCGATCTCAGCGACGAGCCTGCGAGCACGTGGAGTTTGTATGGCGAAGACGCGAAGCAGGTTGGGAGTTTTGCGTATAACTGTCTACTGGCCCGGCGAATGGTCGAGCGCGGCGTGCGTTTCACGCAGGTTTATCAGAGAGGGTGGGACGTACATTCTAACGTTGTGGGTAACCTGCCAAAGCTTTGCGCTGCGACGGATCGAGGATCTTATGCGCTGGTCACAGATCTGCAACGTCGCGGCTTGCTGGACGACACGCTGGTCATTTGGGGAGGCGAATTTGGCCGAACCGTTTACAGCCAGGGCGGCCTTTCTAAGGACAACTACGGACGCGACCATCATCCGCGTTGCTTTACCACGTGGATGGCCGGCGGCGGAACGAAGAAAGGCCATGTGCACGGGCAGACCGACGATTTCTGCTACAACGTAGTAAAGGATCCTGTGCACGTTCGTGACTTCAACGCAACCGTACTTCGCCTTCTCGGTGTGAATCATGAGAGACTCACGTTCAAGTTCCAGGGACTAGCGCAGAAATTGACCGGAGTTGTTCCGGCAAAGATAGTGCCGGACCTCATTGCATGAACTCACTTACTCGACGCAGGTTCCTTAGAGACGGCTCGACGGCGACAGCCGCGGCGATGCTGCCTCCTTTCTTTCTGCAGACATCAAGCAAGTCCGGCAGCCGCTTGCCGGTTGTCGGCTCTGGAGTGCACACCTACGAGTGTGTTCACGACTGGCTGGTGCCGCCCGACGGCCTGGTATGGGGGGACACCCACGGTTTGGCGCAGGATGAGCAAGGCAACATCTATGTGGCGCACACGGTGAACAAATCCAGCATGCGCGGAGAGGCCGTGGTTGTTTACGACTCGTCCGGGCGCTTCGTTCGCGCCTTTGGGGAGGAATTTCGTGGGGGCGCGCATGGGCTTGGTGTGCGCCGCGAGAAGGGGGAGGAAGTTCTCTATCACTGCGACATCAATCAGTGCAAGATCGTGAAGACCACGCTGAAGGGCAAACCCCTTTGGGCGCACGGCTACCCGCGTGAAGACCCTGCCTATGCAGCGCGCCCCATTGATTTTGTTCCAACCAACGTCGCCTTCGCTTTAAACGGAGATTTTTATGTGGGTGATGGCTACGGCTCGCACCATTTGCTGCGATTTTCCTCCGACGGAAAATTTCTTGGAGAAGTCGGGCGGCCGGGCCACAGTGACGGCGAGTTCGAAACGCCACACGGCCTCTTTGTGGATGCCCGTGGTACGGATCCAATCCTAGTGGTTGCGGATCGCGGGAACCGGCGCGTGCAAACTTTTTCCTTGGACGGCGCACATCTTCGCACCATTAAAGACGAGTCGCGGCTCCGAATGCCTTGTCATTTCCACACGCAAGGGGACTGGATGGTCTGTCCGGACCTCGACAGCCAGGTTTGCATCCTCGACCGCGAGTACAAGGTCGTTGTGCAACTGGGAGACGGCCGCGCTTCGAACGGGGAAGTTGGCTCGCGCCGCAAGCAGTCGCGTAACGAATTCACTGCCGGGCAGTTCATCACGCCCCACGCGGCAATTTTCCTTCACAGCGGCGACATTCTAGTGGCCGAGTGGCTGCCCATCGGGCGCATCACGCTGTTGCGCCGCGTCTGAGTCTGCCCGGATGACTTCGCGCACAAGCTTACTGCTGTGTGGCGTCGGCCTATTTCTCATAATCGCGCTGGCGCTCGTGGTGCTAGAGGCCCCGCCCGATGGGCTTGAGCGTGGCCAACTAAGTCAATTCCTGGGACGCTTTCATCCGCTAGTTGTGCATCTTCCGATCGCGCTCGTCTTGCTGGCCGCAGCGCTCGAATGCGCAGGCTTCTTTCGCAACGGAAAACACCTGCAAGCTTCCGCTAGCTTTGTTCTGACGTTGGCTGCCGTCACCGCGCTGATGGCGGTCTTTCTCGGCTGGCTGCTCGCCAGGAGCGGTGGTTACGAAGGCCGCCTTGTCACGCGCCACATGTGGGGCGGAGTTTCGCTTGCGGCCGCGCTCATCCTCTGCCGCGCTGTGCGCGAAATGAACGCGAAATTGTACGCTACAGCCCTCTTCGCCACGGTCTGTCTGATGGCATGGACTAGCGACCAAGGTGGAAACCTGACTCACGGTGAGGGCTTTCTTACCGAATTCATGCCCGCAAAACTTCGCGCGGTGCTTGGTGTCCCTCCGCCGGAAAAAAAACACGCACCTGCGACCCCGGAAGTAGTCACATCACCTGCCAGCGCCGGGGCGCCCGGAAAGGTTTCGGTCACTTTTTTCGCTTCGCGCGTTGCGCCTATCTTTGACGACAAATGCGTTCAGTGCCACGGACCGCAAAAGAAGAAAGGCAAGCTTCGGCTGGATACGTTTGAAAACGTCATGCGCGGTGGCAAAGATGGCTTGGTCGTGAAGCCCGGCGATCCAAGGGGCAGCGAGATTTTTCGCAGAATCACTTTGCCGCGCGACAATAAGGACGCCATGCCAGCTCAGGGGAAACCGGGCCCGACGGAAGCCGAGATCAAGGTAATCGAGCTGTGGATTGCTTCGGGCGCATCCCAGAGTTTGGCTGCAGAGGAAGTCCGCGGGGCACCGCCGCTTGCGCCGCCAAAGCCGGCTTCGCCGCCTCTAACCGCCGACTACCGCCCACGCTCAGACAAAATTCAAGCGCTGCAAAGCGAGCTCGGCGTGCGGCTCGTGCCGCGATCGCAAAATCCGACGGACGGCTTAATTCTGCGCACTGTCAGTGCACGGGAACGATGTGATGATGCGGCCCTCGCAAAGTTAGGGCCGGTCGCCAGTTTGATCGTTGATGCCGAACTCGCCCGCACTAAGGTCACGGATGGAGGGCTTAAGACACTTTCCACGTTTTCAAACTTGCGGTCTCTCGATCTTTCGCACACGGCGATTACCTCGGTTGGCGTGCGTTTTCTGAGCCGACTCGACAAGCTCGAGACGCTCAATCTGACTGCTACGGGTGTGGACGACACGGGGGTCGCTCTGCTTCGTCACAAGGCGAGGCTGAAGCGGCTGTATCTGTTCGAGACAAAATGCACGGTCCAGTCCGAGCTGCAAACAGAGAAGGAGAAACGATGATTGCGTACCGAGGGGCGCAGGCGAAACACAGGATACCCTTTTCAGGTAGAACTATTTCTTGAGTAGCATATCAATTTTCTGCTTGACATGCCCAAAAGATGGAGCTAAATAGTCGCTAGTATAAAAGCATTGTTTCGATGCTTTGGGTTTCTGCCACTTCTCAAAGTGTGTGGGTTTCATCGGGTGACTAGTTTTCTACGAGATCAAGAAGCACGTAGGCAGCCGTAAATCACATGGGTCTGTGGCGAACCCTTCTGATTTTCCTCTGTGTCGGACTGTGCGGCATCGCATTGGCGGACCTCAGGGACGACACCTCACCAAAAGCAGAGATTACTTACAACAAAGATGTAGCACCCATTCTGAATAGGCACTGCATAGCCTGTCATCGCCCGAACGACATTGCTCCCATGTCGCTGATGACCTATGAGGAAGTGCTGCCGTTTGCTCGCATGATGCGGGAGAGCGTGGTTCAGCGCAAGATGCCCCCGTGGCATGCCGATCCTGCGTTCGGCGAGTTCAGCAATGACGCTCGCTTGACCGACGAGGAAATCGCGATCATAGATGCCTGGGTAAAAAGCGGAACAAAAAAAGGCGAGCCTCAAGCTTCCTCAGCGGACCCGCTGCTCACGCAAGGCTGGCATATCAAGCCGGACGTCGTGTTGACCGTTCCTGAATTCCTGGTCTCCAAAACCGCCCAAGACGACTACGAATACATCTACGTCCCCACAAATTTCACGGAAGACAAATGGATACAGGCCGCTCAGGTGCTTCCCGGTGATCGTCGTGTGGTTCATCACGCCACTGTGTCGGTGATCGATCAGTCCGAAGTAGCGAAGCATCTGGAAAAGCACGCCAAGTCCGACGAAGGCGAAGACCAATATCACTACCGCACCGGAAAAGTGCTGCACCTTCGCCCTGATGCGCCGGTCATTGATGATGGGTGCGCAGCGCCGGATGGGGGCGGTATTCCCGGCGAGTCCTCTGGCTACGTGAATATCGTGCCGGCGATCTATCTTCCAGGACACTTGGCGGAAACGCGGCCTCCAGGCTATGCCCTGCGAATCCCGGCGGGCGGCTATCTGCAATTTCAGATTCACTACAGCAATCATCATGGGCTGGATGTAAAGGATCGCACTAGCATCGGTCTGGTATTCGCTCGGGAACCCGTCCAGCATGAGATTGGGCAGTACGAAATTTGGAACAACATGTTTCTCATCCCTTCCAACGACGCTAATCACCGTGTGACCTCCTGCTTTACTTTGCCGAAGGATGTGATCGCTGTGGCCTACACGGCGCACATGCATTTTCGCGGCAAAAACATGCTGACCAAAGCCATTTATCCGGATGGTCGCGAAAAGGTGCTCCTCTACGTTCCCCATTATGATTTTCGATGGCAGGAGACCTACTTCTTGAAGAAGCAATTCTTGCTGCCCAAAGGCACGAAAATCATGACCATCGCTTATTTCGACAATTCCAAGGACAATTTTCAGAACCCCGATCCGTCCAAAGCAATTCGGTGGGGCGAACCCAGTGACGAGGAGATGATGGGCTTCTGGTTACAGTTCGCCGATCCTCAGATGGTCGCTGAAAAGTCTGCCTTGAGGCAGAAATGAGCGGCACGCCGCTTTTCTACAGTCACAATCCCTTTGCGCCATGAATTTCGGCCGTCGTAGGTTTGTCCAGCTAGGGATGGGGGCCGCGCTCTCCTTTCACGCGAATCGGTTGCTGGCACAGGGTGTGTCAACTCACACGGCCAAGCCCCTGCCGAGGCCCAAAGCTTCCGGGCGTCCCTTCAACGCCCATTTCGTGGACGTCGCCGCAGCCGCGGGCCTGCATGCGCCGGTGATCTATGGCGACCCAGAAATCAAAAACTACATCGTGGAGTCCACTGGTTGCGGCTGCGCGTTTATTGATTACGACAACGATGGGTGGACGGATCTTTTTGTGCTATGCGGCACGCGCCTCGCAGGCGCTCCGGAGGGCACGACGAATCGGCTGTACAAGAACAATCGGGATGGGACCTTTACGGATGTCACAGAAAAAGCAGGGTTGCACTCGCTCGGATGGGCCTGCGGAGTCTCGATCGGAGATTACAACAACGATGGCTTTGACGACATCTTTTGCACCAATTTCGGGCAGAACGTGCTTTACCGCAATAACGGAGACGGAACTTTCACCGATGTGACGAAAGCCGCCGGGCTTTGGAGCGATCAACAGAGGTTTGGCGCGGGCTGCACCTTCGTGGATTATGACCGCGATGGATATCTTGACCTCTTCGTTTCCAACTACGTTCGCTTTTCCTTTGAAAATGCTGCCGCTCCGGGCGAAAACCCCAACTGTAGATGGAAAGGAATTCCCGTCGAATGCGGCCCGCGAGGGTTAGCCACGGGCAGGCATTCCCTTTATCGAAACAATGGCGATGGAACTTTCACTGATGTAACGCAACAAGCCGGCATCGCACGAGCCGCAGCCACCTACGGTATGACTGTCGTAGCGGCGGATTTTGATGAAGACGGATGGCAAGACATTTACGTCGCCTGTGACTCCACTCCTAGTCTCTTGTTCATGAACAATCGTGATGGAACTTTTCGCGAAGAGGGAGTTCTGCGAGGTGCGGCCTTGAGTGAAGATGGC
>DATNLB010000278.1:0-4920 GCA_035603095.1 Candidatus Acidiferrales bacterium | reverse complement strand
GAAGTCAACGCGCTGCAGCGGGCCTCGACCATCGTGATTCAGAAAAGCCTGCGCGAAGGCTTCGGCCTTACTGTTTCCGAAGCGCTGTGGAAGAAAAAACCGGTGGTGGCTTCCGCGGTTGGCGGCATCCCGATCCAAATCATCCACAAGCATACCGGCTTGCTGGCGCATTCCGTGGAGGGCACGGCGTACCAAATTCGCTTTTTGCTTTCCCACCCGGAAATCGCGGCAAAACTCGGCGAACACGGGCATCAGCACGTGAAGGAAAATTTTCTCATCACGCAGAAACTGAAGCGCTACCTGACGCTCTTTCTGACGCTGGCCCGGGGATCATGAGAGTCCGCTAATGCCGCGGCTCGGACTCCTGTGAGGAATCATGGCCATGCACGCTGGCAACTCTGAGACTCGAAGTCTCATCCAAATCTAGCAGGCAGAAGCCTATCCCCAGCCCGAGGCCAGCCCTGCTTTCTGCAATTCCTACAATATCCGTGCAAGGAGAACACGAATGAAGCGTGTCGCACTTTTGCTATTTCTCGCAGGTTGGCTGGTGCCGCTGGCGTCGGCGCAGGATCATTTTCAGCTTGGCGCTTACGGCGACTATTTCCGTATATCGCAGACGAAGACCAACATGGCGGGGCTAGGAGCACGCGTGGGCTACAAGGTATTTTCGCGCGTCATGTTCGAGGGCGAGATGAGCTATGACTTCAAGCAAGCCTTGACGGAAAATTTCAACACCACTCCAACAGTGACGGTTGTGAACAGCAACCTCAAAGTTCTGCACGGACTCTTTGGTCCCAAACTCATTGCCGGCCACGGCGCGATTCGTCCTTTCTTCACGGTCAAAGGCGGTTTTATCAATTTCCGGCTGGATCCCCGGCCCGCTAGCGTGGGAACAGCCATTAGCTCGATTGAGAATTTGCGCGCGAATAACGTGAGCGGAATCCTCTACCCGGGTGCCGGTTTGGAAGGACATATCGGGCCGGTCGGTCTGCGCCTCGAAGCCGGTGATGAGATCTACTTCGCAGGAAGCACTCATCACAATCTGCGTGCGGCCTTCGGACCGTTTATTCGATTCTAGGATCGAACCGCCTGTCCGAAGCTGAATAGAGATCGATCCATCGTGACTAAACGCCCCGCTGTTTCGTGGATGTGCCGCTGAGAGAACTGCCAAAACGTTCGTGATGCTGGCGAAGAAGGAATTGGTCGGTCATGCCAGCGATGTAATCGCAAACGACGACGTGGCGCGCTTCCGTTTGCGCAAGTTCTTCATAGAAAGACGGCATCGAGCCGGGACGGCCCGCGTAGTAGATGAAAAGTTCTTCCAGGCACTTCACAGAGCGGTCGCGGTCCTCCGCGATGGCGGGATGGTTGTAGATATTCGCGAAAAGAAAGCGCTTAAGCTCGCGATTTCGCGCCGCCGCAGCATCGCTGAACCCCGCGATGCGTTTTGGGGCCCGCCGAATGCCCTCCACGGATGAGGCGCCGGAGGCCAGGACGCGCTCTTGAATAGTCTCAATGAGATTAGTGGCCAGGGCGTCCAGAACGCGTTTGAGGGCCTCATTGAAAATGAGTTTTGCGCGCGCACCGCGATGTGCGGAATCGACCTGCGCGTAGACTTCGTCAAAAAAAGAAACTTCCTTGCGCAAAAGGGCAAGATCGAGGAGCCCGGCTTCAAGGGCATCGTCAATATCGGCTGTGTTGTAAGCAATCTCGTCGACCCAGTCGATGAGCTGCGCTTCAAGGGGCGGGCGCAAGTCGAGAAGATATTCGGCAAGCTGCGGAAATTCCGCGGCGGAATAGTCGCGCGAATGCTTGATGATGCCTTCGCGAACTTCAAACGTAAGATTCAATCCAGGAAAATCAAGATAGCGCTGCTCGAAGTGTTCGACGATGCGTAGCGCGTGCAGATTGTGATTGAAACTGCCGCCTTGCGCGCGCATCAGTTCGTCGAGCTTGCGTTCGCCGGCATGCCCGAAGGGGGGATGGCCGATGTCGTGAACGAGAGCGAGCGCTTCGGCAAGCTCGGTGTTCAGTCCCAGCGCGGAGGCGACCGTGCGGGCAATCTGTGCGACTTCCAACGTGTGCGTCAGGCGGTTGCGGAAATGGTCCGAATAGCGGGTGGTAAAAACTTGTGTCTTGGCTTCCAGGCGGCGAAAAGCGCGGGAATGAATGATGCGATCGCGGTCACGCGCGTAGGCACTGCGGTAGGGATGGGGCGGCTCGGGATAGCGCCGGCCGCGGGACTCTTCCGCGCGCATCGCCCAGAGAGCAGGAGTGGAAACTGGTTCGATGAGCCGCTCCGTAATGTTCAACCTAATCCGCGGGAATGCCCGGATACCCAGCAGATCAGGATTTCGGCGAAAGCGCATCCAGGCCGCGCTCGGCTTGATCCGCGATAGTGGTGTCCGGGAATTCCTTCTTGATCTGCTGGTAGATGCTGGCGGCTTCCTTTGGATTCGAACTGCGAAGGATTCCGGCAAGTTCCAGCAGCACAAATGGGCGCGGAACGAAGACGCTGGGCTTGTCCGCCAGAGCGCGAAAGATTTTGACTGCATCATCGGGTTTGCCGGTGCGCGAGTAAATGACCGCCATCTGATACTGCGCCATGGAGGCCAGCTCTTTGTCGCCGCCGCCGCCGATCTTCTTCAATTCTTCGAGTGCCTGATTGTGGCGCTCGAGGTCCTCGAGACAAAGCGCGGAGTAGTAGCGCGCGAGTTTTCCGGGATTCGTGCGGGGATACTTGTCGGCAACCTTGGTGAACTTCTGCAAAGCATCCTGGAGGCGCGCGGGATCATCGGGATAGACGGGCTCATTGGGGTCGGCGGGGTCAGGAGCTGCACCGATCCGGCCCTGGTAAGCCTTCATGGCGGTATCGAAGGCGGCAGAGCCTTCCACGGTCTGGCGATCGACGTAAAACCGCCAGCCGCCGTATGCAAGCGCGGCCACCAGAGCAACAAAGACGACGATGAGCGTGAACTGTCCGTGAGAGATAACGGCTTCAGCGCCGTGCTCGATGGTTTCCTTGATTTTGTCCTGCTTCAGTTCTTTGCGCGAAATATGATCGGGCACAAACGCTCTCCTGATTAGTCTGGAATTTGTAATCGTAACACAAGATTCCGCTCGCTGGCGGGTCCGGAAGGCAGGCTGTGGCCACAGGAGCGCGGATTTACCTTTGCGCCCGAAAAATATCCGGCGTCCTCCTGAGCGCTTCGAATGGTGCTAGTTTTGGAGTATGCAGACTGCGTGCATTCACTGCGGCTCGGAGCATTTGCTGAAAGACGGGCAGTTCGGCGGCCATTCGAAAGTGCAGTTCAAATGCTCGAACTGCGGTAAGACCACCATCGTGGAGATCAAGCGACGCGTCGATTCCACCGTGGTCATGTCTCCCCTTCCCTCTTTTGCGCGCGCGGACGCCAGCAGTTCAAACCTGCACTTGCTGCCGCCCGATCCCGCGCTCCGGCTTCCCGAAAAAGCGAAAGTTGTTCTTAGCATTCTATCGGGACCTTCGAAAGGCGAGAGCCACACGCTCGCAAAGCCGCGTGTCGTGCTGGGCCGCAAGGGTGCAGACATCCCACTGAATGATCCTGAAATCTCGCGGCATCACTGTTTGCTGGAAGTGAGAGAAACGTACATCAATCTCAAGGACATGGATTCGACCAACGGCACTTTCTTCGATGAAGAACGCGTGCGCGCGGCCATGTTGCGGGACGGTACCGAGTTTCGAATCGGTGGCAGCTTGATTCGCGTGAATTTCCAGCCGAAGTAGCCGGGCTTTGCTCCTCCGTAAGATGGTTCCATCCGTGGTTCAATTCCCAAGATTGGCTTTGTGAGATACTAACGCCGATTCCAAAATTGCCGGAGTCCGATGAACCGCCTCTCCGTCTGCCTGATTACGTTCAATGAGGAACACAACCTGCCGCGCGCCTTGACTTCGCTTGCGGGGATCGCCGACGAAATTGTGGTGGTGGACTCCGGGAGCACGGACCGGACGGCTGAAATTGCAAATACCTACGGCGTATCCTTCTTTGAAAGGCCCTTCACCAATCATGCCGACCAAAAAAACTATGCGGCCTCCTGCGCAAGGAATGATTGGATTTTTCTGCTGGATGCCGATGAAGAGTTGAGCGGTGAACTGCGCAAATCCTTAATGGAGTGGAAGCAGCGCGAGCCGGAATTTCCAGTTTACGAAATGGCGCGCCTCACCTGGTACCTCGGTGCATGGATCCGTCACTCGCGATGGTATCCGGATTTTCAGCGCAGGCTCTACCGGAAAAACAAAGCCAGCTTTTCCGGAATGATCCACTCGGCCCTGCGTTTCGAAGGAAAGGCGGGCCGTCTGAGTGGAAACTTGTTGCACTACACGATCCGCACGTTTGCGGAGCACGAAGCGAAAATCGAGGACTACACAACGGTCATGGCACAAGAATTGTTCTCCCGGGGTAAGCGGAGCTGGCGAGCGGCCATGTGGCTGGCGGCGCCCTGGAACTGGTTTCAAAATTACTTACTGCATCTTGGCTTTCTCGACGGCTATCGCGGATGGCTCATTTCGCGGATGGCAGCGCGGGGAACGTGGTTGAAATTCAAGAAGCTCGGACAACTCGTCGAGGCCGAGCGCCGCGCGGGCGGAGCGCGGACGCCGTGAGGGTGCTCTACGTGGATCTGGAGCGGGAATGGCGCGGTGGGCAAAGCCAGGCATTGCTGACGCTTGGTGGATTGCGCGAACGCGGGCATGAAGTTGAGTTGTTGGCGGCGCGGGATTCGGCGCTTTCGAATCGCGTATCGGAAGCTGGCATCACGGTTCATCAAGTTCCGCAATTTGGCTTACGTGCCTGGGCTGCTCGTGCAATGCGCACTTTGATCGCCCGGACGCGATTCGAGCTTGTTCATCTCAATGAACCGCATGCGTTGACGGCGGCATGG
>DATNLB010000303.1:0-4778 GCA_035603095.1 Candidatus Acidiferrales bacterium | reverse complement strand
TCGGCGGTGAACTATGAGCCGAATAGCTTCGGCGGCCCGACGCAGGACCGTTCGTACGTCGAACGGCCGCACGCCGTCAGCGGAACCGTCGCCCGGCACGATCACCGCACCGATAGTGACTACTACACGCAGCCCGGGAATTTGTTCCGCTTGATGCCGGCGGACGCGAAGCAGCGGTTGATCGATAACATCGTCTCCAGCTTGGGCAATGGCGTGCCAAAGCGCATTCAAGAGCTGCAAATCCAGCACTTCTACAAAGCCGATCCAGCGTATGGGACAGGCGTAGCGAAGGGGCTGGGACTGAATATCGAATCGATTGTCGCGAAGAAGCAGGCCAACGCGGCGGATTGAATCAAGTTTTCAGTTCTAAGTTGTAAGTCATAAGTCAGATTAGGAAGCGGGGCGAGTCTAGCGATGCGCCCCGTTTCCTTTTGTGGAAGCGCCCAGCCGCTGAGGTGTCTCGCTGGCGCGAATTCGGTAGAATGGCAGGCCTATGGCAAAACTGACATTCTTTGGCGCGGCGGGAAGCGTTACGGGTTCGAGGTATCTGGTCGAAGCGGCGGGCAAGCGGCTGCTGGTGGACTGCGGAATTTTCCAGGGCTCGCAGGAATTGCAGGATCGCAATTACAAGCCGTTGCCGGTCGATCCGAAGACGATTGACTATCTCGTGCTCACACACGCGCACCTGGACCACACCGGGTGGCTGCCGGTGCTGGTGAAATCGGGCTATCGCGGGCCGATCTTTGCAAATCCGGCGACCATCGAACTCACAACTATCTTGCTGAAGGACTCCGCTCATTTGCAGCAAGAAGACACGCTGCACGCGCAGATTCATAAGGACAGTCGACACGCCAACCCGCAGCCGCTCTACACACCGGAAGATGTTGATCCGGCCCTGAAGCTGTTCAAGAGCATGCCCCGCAGTGGCGGTTTCGATATCAGTCCGGAGTTTCACGTGGTGTCTTATGACGCGGGGCACATTCTCGGCTCTTCCAGCCTGGAGTTAACGATTGCCGAAGGCGGCAAGAAGACGGTCATCGTGTTTTCCGGCGATATCGGGAGATATGACCAAGTTATTTTGAAAGACCCCACTACACCGCCATCTAAAGCGGATGTCCTGGTGTGTGAATCAACGTACGGCGACCGTGAGCATCCAGAAGGCGATGCCGCGGAGCTTCTGGCGGGAATCGTGAATCGCGTGGTGAAGCGCGGCGGGTCCATTGTGATTCCGGCGTTTGCGATCGGACGGACGCAAACCTTCATGTATTACCTGCGGCAACTGGAGGACCAGCAGCGGATTCCGCGCTTGCCCGTCTACGTGGACAGCCCGATGGCACTGAGCGCGACGGATTTGTATTTGAGGCATAAAGAGGATCACGACCTGGAATATGCGCGGGAAGAAGGCAGCGACGGAAAAGGTGATCCTTTGAGCGTGCATGAATTTCATCTGACCCGTTCGGTCGAGGAATCGAAGGCTATCAATAACGTCAAAACACCCTGCATCATCATTTCGGCGAGCGGGATGGTGAGCGGGGGACGCGTGTTGCATCACCTCGTACAGCGGCTGCCGGATGCGCGCAACGCCGTGATCCTGGCGGGTTTCCAGGCCGAGGGCACGCGCGGCAGGGCTCTGCAGGAGGGTGCGAAGTCGCTGAAGCTCTACGGCCAGGATGTGCCGGTGGCCGCGGAGATTGTGGAGCTGGGACAGTTTTCCGCTCACGCTGGAAAGAGCGAGTTGTTGCGATGGCTGGCGGCGCTGCCATCGCCCCCCAAGCAAACATACTTGACCCACGGCGAACCGGCCGCGGCACAAGCGCTACAGGCGGCAATCTCTGAAAAGTTTCAGTGGAAGGCGGCGGTGGCGCGCTATCTGGATACCGTGCCTGTGGGTGGATAGCACCTGGAAGGGGCCACAAATTGGACGAATTATTTTGATGGAGTCAGGAAACTATTTGGGGATTCACATCGTCTATACAGGCAAGACCACTCGCGGGGTAGGAGGCTAACCACCACAGGGCAACCGACCGTCAGTCTCCTACCCCTAAAAAGCCCTGGATCGCTTGCAATTGCGCAATTTATATAGAATTTAGAAGCGAAGAATCAATCCTGAAAATGGCAGGGGCGGATGCCTCCGCACAAATCCTGGGACCCTCATCGCGGAATTACTTGGCTGCAAGCACCCTTCGAGCGGTGGGGGTTTCGCGGGACATTGGCGGGATTTCCGCGAGCTCCAAGCCGGCGACAAACATGGGTGTAGGCGCTACCCTGCCCCAGCGGAACAGTTCCCAGCGAGCGCGAATGAACTTGGTCTCCGGGCGCAGAGAGAGATCGAGAATCATCTTGGTCGTGCCGCGGTAGAACTGCTGCGGCAGCTTGAGGAGCGGCTTCTTCGTCCAAGACTCCCCGTCGGCAGAACCCCAGATCGACAAATCGAGCGATTCCTGTTCAATCTGATCCGAGACAGTGAGGCAGCAGAGAAACGTGCGCGTGGCGCTTGCGGAGATGTCAAACGCGGCGCCGTCGCCATTAGTTTCAAGTCGAGTATTCGCGGGAATAAGATCCAATTTACCTGGTAGAGTGCTCATCGCGGGTGGATTCTAACACAAAGTTTCCGCGCTCCGCTGAAACGATGCCCTCGGCAATCCTGATTCTAGAAGCACCAGCCTAGGCGTGGAGCTTGGCCAAGCGCTCTTCGGCGGCGGCGAGAGTCTCTTCCTTCTTGCAGAACGTGAAGCGGACCTGCGAGGCACCGTCGCGGGCGTCGTTGTAGAAGCTGGAGCCGGGGACGACGGCGACGCCGATTTTCTCGACGAGAAACTTTGCGAAGCGAACGTCTTTTGTGCCGGCCTGGAAACGAACAGGGTCGGGATCGGCGAAGCGCGCGATATCCGTCATGATGTAGTAGGCGCCGCGAGGCTTGAAGACGGTGAAGCCCGCGCTGGTGAGAATCTTCAGCAGACGTTCGCGTTTGGCCGCGTAAGTTGCGGCAAGTTTGTCGTAGTAACTCTGCGGAAAGTGTAGAGCACTCGCGCCGGCTTGCTGGAGGGGCGCGGCGGCGCCAACGGTCAGAAAATCGTGCACCTTGCGAATCGGCTGCGTCGGTTCCGGCGGCGCCAGCACCCAGCCCACGCGCCAGCCCGTTACGCTGTACGTTTTCGACAGGCCATTGATGACAATGGTACGGTCGCGCATGCCCTCGATGCGCGCCATAGAGATGTGTTCGGCGCCGTCGTAGAGGATGTGCTCGTAGATTTCGTCGGTGATGCAGTAGGCATTCCATCTGACGCAGAGGTCGCGAATGAATTCGAGCTCGGCTCGCGTGAAAACTTTGCCGGTGGGATTATTCGGTGTGTTCAGTATGATCGCTTTGGTATGCGGGCCGAAGGCGGCCGCAAGTTCCTTTTCGTCGTAGGTCCAATCGGGAGTGCGCAGCTTGACGAAGCGTGGCGTGGCGCCGCTCAGAATCGCATCTGGTCCATAGTTTTCATAGAACGGCTCGAAGACGACGATCTCATCACCCGGATTGATGATGGCCATCATGGCGGACATCATCGCTTCAGTCGAGCCACAGCAGATGGTGATCTCGCGCTCGGGATCGTACTTGACGCCCTGGGTGCGCTCAAATTTTTCGACTACGGCGTCGCGCAGCGGCTTCGCACCCCAGGTGATGGCGTACTGATTGATGTCATCGGAGATGGCTTTGCGCGCGGCTTCCTTGATTTCCTCGGGCGCGGCAAAGTCGGGAAACCCCTGAGACAGATTGACGGCGCCATGCTTTAAAGCCAGGCGCGTCATTTCCCGGATGACGGATTCAGTGAATTGCTCGGCCTTTGCCGAAAGCATGCGGCGGGAGATTTGTGCCATGGAGAGGTCGGGAGCGGTCATTGCACCTTCTCAAAACGATGAAATCTTGTCCTTAGGCGCGCACATGCCGCGCGCTTGCAAGGAAATATCACGGTAAAAGGACACTCCGTCAACGGGCGTGGCCACTGGCGGCCTGCGTAGCCACGCTCGGTTGCCCATAAATCATCCGGTAGACTTCGGTGTTGCGCAGGACGACTTGCACATATTCGCGGGTTTCCGTGAACGGAATGGACTCGACGAGCTCGGGGATCTCGTCGTAATTGCGCTCGGCTTTCCAGGCGGCGATGCGGTCTTCGCCGGCGTTATAGGCAGCGGCCGCGTATTCCAGCGCACCCGTCTGACGCACCAAGCTGGCAATGTAAAGCATGCCAAGTTCAATATTGTAGTCGGGCTCGAAAAGTTTATTTTTCGTGTAGTGGACTCTGAGCTGCTTGGCAAGAAGCTTCCCGGTTTTCGGAAGGACTTGCATGAGGCCAATGGCATCTTTGTGTGAGACGGCATCCGCCTGAAAGGTGGATTCCTGGCGGATTAGTCCGGCAGCAAACATGGGATCGAAATCATTCTTGGCGGCTTCGCGGCGCAACGCCGCTTCATAAGGGAGCGGATAGAGCGCCTTCCATGCAGCGACGGGCAGATCGCTGATCTTCCGGGAATCGAAATTCGGCACAATGATGCGAGCGTAGGCCATGCCGGCGCCGTAGTGGCCTTGATCGAAAGCCGCCTGCGCGGCTTCCAACAGGAAGCGCGGTGAAGAAGTCGCGAAGTAGGCGTTCTTTAGCTCCTGCTCGGCGGAGGCATCGAAAGCAATGGCGCGGAGCGCCTGCGCGCGCGCCCAGCGGTCCTCGGCGGCAACCGGGATCGGTTCGTCAAACGGACGAAGCGAGGGAGGCGGCGGAATTTTCTCCAGAACTTCC
>DATNLB010000318.1:0-3215 GCA_035603095.1 Candidatus Acidiferrales bacterium | reverse complement strand
CAGCTAGCGCCCCGCGTCAACAATTCGGAAATTCCCAGCCTCTCGCCCCCGTACCCAACCGGAAAAGATTCGTTCGCCTCACGCTTTGGCCCTTGGTCGCCGCCACCTTCTTTATGGTGTCGGGCGGAACCTATGGCACCGAAGACATCGTGCACGGCGCCGGCTACGGGCGCGCCATCCTGATTCTTCTTCTCACCCCGTTGCTCTGGAGCCTGCCTACGGCTTTTATGATCGGCGAACTCTCCAGCGCGCTGCCCTACGAAGGCGGCTACTACGCCTGGGTGCGCCGCGCCATGGGCAACTTCTGGGGATTTCAGGAAGCCTGGCTCTCGCTGGTGGCGTCCATTTTCGACATGGCGATCTATCCCACCCTGTTTGTGGCCTACCTGACCCGAGTGTTTCCCTGGTTCCATGAAGGAAATCGCGGATGGTGGGTTGCTCTGGCGGTGGTGATCGCGTGCGCGCTGCTGAATATTGCCGGAGTAAAGGTGGTCTCTCTGACCTCGCTCTGGCTGTTCGTTGCCTTGTCGGCGCCGTTCGTAGCGATCGTGGTACTGGCTCCCTTCAAGACGGGTGCGCTGCTCCATGCCGTCACCAAGCCGACAACTTCAACCGTCGACATTCTCGGCGGCCTGCTCATCTGCATGTGGAATTACATGGGGTGGGACAACGCCTCGACCATCGCCACCGAAGTGGAACGTCCGCAGCGGACCTACCCGCGGGCGATGCTGGTCGCTGTCTGCATTGTGGCCGCAAGCTACGTGCTTCCCTTTGCCGCCATGTGGATGACTGGACTTAGGCCGACGGCATGGGAAACCGGCTCGTGGGCCGATATCGCCGGACTGCTCGGCGGCCCACTGTTGCGCATCGGGGTCGTTCTCGGCGGAATGATCAGTGCCTTTGGCATGTTCAACGCCCTCGTCATGAGCTACTCGCGCCTGCCTTTGGCGATGGCCCAGGACGGCATGCTTCCGGGAATCTTCGGCAAGCTGCAGAAAAAATCGCGCGCCCCTTGGGTCGCGATTATCGCTCTCGCCATTGGATGGGGGATGTGCCTCGGCCTGGGCTTTGCCCGCCTGGTCACGATCGACATCCTTCTTTATGGCGCCAGCCTGATGTTGGAATTCATGGCGTTGGCCGTGCTTCGCTTCCGCGAGCCTGACTTGGCGCGTCCGTTCCGCGTGCCGGGCGGCCTGTTCGGGGCAATCGCTATCGGCATTCCGCCCATGCTGTTGCTCGGCTTCGCCGTTGTGCGCAGCGACCACGAACAGATTTGGAATATGAGTTCCTTCGCCTTCGGGATGATCCTGATCGCGGCGGGCTTCGTCGTCTACTTCATCAACCACGCGCTCAAACCAGCTGGTTGGGCAGCGCAAAGAAAGAAGCCGCAAACCGCCTCCTGACGGGGTTAGAAAATCTAGTTCCGACGAAAAGGACCGGGAAAATTCCCGGTCCTTTTTTTCCTTGCTCCAACTTTCCTACGGCTAAGAACTACGCGGCCTTCGCCATGCTGTCGCGCAGACTCTTTACCTTGTCATGTGCGGCCTGCACGCCGGCAGCCTGCCGGCGCACAACCTGGGCGATATTCTCCGGCAAATCGCTAGTGACCGCCTTCTGATACGCGTCTTTGGCAGTGTCCTCGCCGTGCTCCAGCCAGTCCAACACAGTCTTATCGCCGCCGCCCAAGCCGACCTTCGTGTCGATCCAGGCGCGGTGCAGCGATCCCGCAACCGACCCGGAAACCTTCTGGTCGGGTTTGCCCAATCGGATCAGTTCCGCTTCCAGTTCTCCGGCAAAGCGAGACCGCTCCAGGCTCTGCTCGTTGAAAAACGTCTTCAGGTCGCTTCGCTTGATCTTCGAAGCTGCTTCCTGATAACCCTTTTGTCCGTCCTTGCAGGTTTGAATGAGATTTTCGATGACGCTGACCGCATTATTTTCGTCCATGATGACCTCCGAAACTTAGATGCCCATGCGCGGCCGAAGTTTGGCGCGAATCTCCTGCGAGATCAGAAGGCTTACAACCGATTCTCACGGCCGACCATCGTAACCTTCCCGATAGCGGTATAGTGAGTTCGCCCAAATTGCGGCGCACCACGAAGACACAAAATCCAACGATCACAAAGCTAGTCGAGGGTCTTGATTGATCAACTCCGAAAGTCGCACTGCCCCCGCGTCAAAATCAGGCCCATGGATTCTTGCTGCGACGATCCTTGGGTCGAGCATAGCCTTCATCGACAGCACCGTCATCAATGTTGCCGCGCCAAAGTTCCAGAGTGCATTCCGCGCCACCGTCATCGATGTGCAGTGGGTGATCGAATCGTATGGAATCTTTCTGTCTTCTCTGATCCTCGTAGGAGGTGCCCTCGGAGACAGGTTCGGGCGCCGTTTAGTCTTTCTGATAGGCGTAGTAATTTTCGCCGTGGCCTCCGCAGCCTGTGGTTTGGCGCCAAGCATTCGTGTGCTGATCATCGCGCGCTCGATTCAGGGAATCGGCGCGGCTCTACTCGTCCCCGGCAGCCTGGCAATCATCAGCGCCTCTTTCGACGAAAAATCTCGTGGACAAGCAATTGGCACCTGGTCCGGCGCCACGACCATAACCACCGCTCTTGGCCCCGTGGTCGGCGGAGCGCTCATCGACCACGCAACCTGGCGGTGGGCATTCTTTCTCAACCTCCCCTTGGCAGCGGCGGTGATCCTGATCTCAATTCGCCACGTCCCCGAAAGCTCCGCCAGCGAAACCGGACGTCTCGATTGGTTAGGCGCATTGCTTGCCACGTTGAGTCTAGGATGCGCGGTCACGGGTCTTCTCGAAGGCTCCAGGCTCGAGGGGAGAAATCCCCTGGTCGAGGGGGCATTAATCGGCAGCGTCATCTCTTTCGGTTTATTTTTGCGGGTGGAAGAGCGCGCGTCTTCGCCCATGGTGCCTTTCGCTCTTTTCAAGTCCCGTTCTTTCCTCGGCGCGAATCTCCTGACGCTATTTCTATACTCCGCCGTTGGAATCTTTTTCTTCCTATTTCCTCTCACTCTGATGCAGGTCTATCACTACTCTGCTACCGCCGCCGGTATGGCGAGCCTGCCCGTGATTCTGTTGATGTTTTCGCTGTCGCGCTGGTCAGGCGGCCTGGTGAGCAGGTATGGCGGGGAAATTCCTCTCATTGTGGGCCCGCTGCTGGCCGCAGTGGGATTTGTTTTGTTTGCGGTGCTCGCCAATGGTG
>DATNLB010000419.1:0-3638 GCA_035603095.1 Candidatus Acidiferrales bacterium | reverse complement strand
CGCCATCTTCGGCGAAAAGGCCGGCGATGTTCGCGACGCTTCTCTCTACTGCCCGCCGGGCATCGAGGGCACCATCGTGGACGTCAAGATCTTCACCCGCAAGGGCGGAGAAAAGGACGAGCGCCACAAGGCCATCGAAGCTACGCAGGTCTTCAAGCTGGAGAAGAACCTCGCCGACGAAATCCGCATCCTCACGGATGAGCGCCTCAAGCGCCTCTCGGATCTTCTCGGCGGCAAGATTCTCCAGGCCGACCTGCACGACGAAAAGACCAACAAGCGGCTGCTGACCAAGGGCGTCGAACTCACGCGCGAGATCATTGAGAAAATCTCCACGCGCAACCTCAAGCGTCTGAAGCTCAACGAGAAGGACCCGCTGCTCATCGAGAAGATCGAGGAAGTCGAGGAGATGACCTCGCGCCAGATCGATGTGCTCCGCAAGATCACCGAGGAGCGCAAGGACAAGCTCAAAAAGGGCGACGAGCTGCCCCCGGGCGTCATCAAGCTGGTCAAGGCCTACATCGCCATGAAGCGCAAGCTCTCCATCGGCGACAAGATGGCCGGGCGCCACGGCAACAAGGGCGTCATCGCCCGCATCGTGCCGCAGGAAGATATGCCGTACATGCCGGACGGCACTCCGGTCGAGATCGTTCTCAATCCGCTCGGCGTTCCTTCGCGTATGAACGTCGGCCAGATTCTGGAGACGCACCTCGGCTGGGCTTCCAAGGAACTCGGCAACAGCCTCAAGCGCTTGCTCAGCAAGGAAGTGAAGGCCGAGGCGCTGCGCCGCTGGTTCCGGGAAGTGTTTACGGAAACCGCGGTGTGGAAGACGCTCGCGAAGCTCAGCGACGATGAGTTGCTCGAGTATGCCGAAGGCTTCCGCGAAGGGATTCCCTTTGCCACGCCGGTTTTCGACGGCGCGCGCGAACCGGAAATCCGCCACCTGCTCGAAGTCGCGGGTCTGCCGCACGCCGGCAAGATCAACCTCTTCGACGGCATGAGCGGCGACCAGTTCGACCAGCCGATCACCGTCGGCTATATCTACATGCTCAAGCTTTCGCATCTCGTCGACGACAAGATTCACGCGCGCTCCATCGGGCCGTACTCGCTCATTACGCAGCAGCCGCTCGGCGGCAAAGCGCAGTTCGGCGGCCAGCGCTTCGGCGAAATGGAAGTCTGGGCGCTGGAAGCCTATGGCGCAGCGCACATCCTGCAGGAGCTGCTCACGGCGAAGTCGGACGACGTCTATGGCCGCGCGAAAATTTACGAGGCCATCGTCAAGGGCGAACCGGGTATCGAGCCCGGCGTGCCCGAATCGTTCAACGTCCTCGTGCGCGAGTTGCAGTCGCTCTGCCTGGACGTCGAGCTGATGAAGCGGCAAAAGCCGGCAGGAGACAAAGCCGCCGATTAGTTACGCATCTTGCTTGTAGTGGCGCAGCATGCTGCGCCACTACAGGGCAACAAAGTTTGGTTTAGCAGTTTTGAGTAGTTGGGTTCTCAGCCGGTCTGGTTTCTTCCGTCGAAGTCACCGGACCGCGGCCCCGGCGAAAGCTGGGGAGGGAGGAAACAACCTTGTATCGCAGCAGCCCTTACGATCGCGCCAGTTTGATCGCCGATTTCGATTCCATTCGCATCAGCCTGGCGAGTCCTGAAAAAATTCGCTCCTGGTCTCACGGAGAAGTGACCAAGCCGGAGACCATCAACTACCGCACGTTCAAGCCCGAGCGCGACGGCCTTTTCTGCGCCAAGATTTTTGGCCCCGTCACCGACTGGGAATGCCTGTGCGGCAAATACAAGCGGATGAAGCATCGCGGCGTTATCTGCGATAAGTGCGGCGTCGAAGTTACCCTGAGCAAGGTCCGCCGCGAACGCCTCGGCCACATCGAGCTCGCTTCGCCCTGCTCGCACGTGTGGTTCTTCAAGGGACTGCCCAGCCGCATCGGTTACTTGCTGGACATTTCCATGCGCGATCTCGAGCGCATTCTTTATTTCGAAGCTTTCGTCGTTGTGGATCCCGGCGAGGTCGCCATTCTCCGCGAGCGCGAAGTCCTGCTCGAAGACAAATATCGCGAGCTGCAGAAGGAATACCCGGGCCAGTTCACCGCCAAGATGGGCGCGGAAGCCATCAAGGAGCTTCTCCGCCGCGTCGAAGTGGACAAGCTGTCCGAAGAGCTCCGCGAAAAAATGAAGACCGATCCGTCGCTCCAAAAGCGGATCAAGTTCGCGAAGCGCCTCAAAGTGCTCGAAGCCTTCCGCAAGAGCGGCAACAAGCCAGAGTGGATGATCCTCGACGTGATTCCGGTTCTACCCCCGGAGCTGCGCCCGCTGGTGCCTCTGGACGGCGGCCGCTTCGCCACTTCCGATTTGAACGACCTCTATCGCCGCGTCATCAACCGCAACAACCGGTTGAAGAAGCTCATGGAGCTGCGCGCGCCGGACGTCATCGTGCGCAACGAAAAGCGCATGTTACAGGAAGCCGTCGACGCCTTGTTTGACAATGGCCGCCGCGGCCGCGTTCTGCGCGGGACCAACAACCGCCCGCTCAAGTCCCTCAGCGACACGCTCAAGGGCAAGCAGGGCCGTTTCCGCCAGAACCTTCTCGGCAAGCGCGTGGACTACTCCGGCCGCTCCGTCATCGTCGTCGGCCCGGAACTCAAGCTCCACCAGTGCGGTCTGCCGAAGAAGATGGCGCTCGAGCTCTTCAAGCCTTTCATCTATCACAAGCTCGAAGCGCAGGGCCACTGCACCACCATCAAGCAAGCCAAGGAAATGGTCGAGCAGCAGGAAGCCGTCGTTTGGGACATCCTCGAAGACGTCATCCGCGAACATCCCGTGATGCTCAACCGCGCCCCGACGCTTCACCGCCTCGGCATTCAGGCGTTCGAACCGGTGCTCGTCGAAGGCAAAGCCATCCGTATCCACCCCCTCGTCTGCACCGCGTTCAACGCGGACTTCGACGGCGACCAGATGGCCGTGCACATCCCGCTTTCGCCTGAATCTCAGGTCGAAGCGTCTGTGCTCATGCTCAGCTCGCGCAATATCCTGTCGCCGGCTCACGGCTTGCCGCTGGCCGTGCCCTCCCAGGACATGGTCCTCGGCATCTACTATCTGACCAAGAACAAGCCCGGAGCCAAGGGCGAAGGCCGCGTTTTCGGCGCCACCGATGAAGTCGTCCTCGCGCTGGAAGCCGGCGAAGTGGAACTGCTCACGCCCATTCGCCTGCGCTACACCGGTGAAGTCATCGACCTCACCACCGCGTACGACAACCAGGACGTGCCGCACACCGTGCCCGTGAAGATGGAGCGCCAGTTCATTCAGACGACCGTTGGGCGCGTCATTTTCAATTCGCACTTGCCGGAAAAATTTCCTTTTGTGAACGGCCTCCTCAAGAAAAAGGGCGTTCAGCAACTGGTCTATTACGCTTACCTGCGTTTCGGCCTCGAAGACACCGTCGTTCTGCTCGATCACTTGAAGGAACTGGGCTTCACCTACGCCACCAAGTCCGGCATTTCGATCGGCATCGACGACATGCTCATTCCGAGCGACAAGTACAAGCTCGTGGAAAACGCCGAAAAGGAAGTCGTCAAGGTGCAGCAGCAGTACCTCGACGGCGCCATCACCAACGGCGAGCGCTACAACAA
>DATNLB010000573.1:0-7752 GCA_035603095.1 Candidatus Acidiferrales bacterium | reverse complement strand
GGCCATGAAGCGCCGCTGGCGTTCGAAAGATTGGCTGAGACGGTCCAGCAGGCTGTTGAACGAACGCGCCAGGTGCCCCAGTTCGTCCCTGTCATTCTGCACCGCCAGCCGTTCATGTAAATTGGCGGCACCGATGCGCCCAGCCTGGCGGCTCATCGCCACGACGGGAGCGAGACTCTTGCGCGCGAGAAAGTAGCCGCCAACGCTGGCAAGCACAATGGCGATCGGGATGACCCATGCAAACGTTGAGGTGACTTCTTCGAGCATTTCTTCCTGTGGGTGAAGCGATTGCAGGATGACGAGAATATACGTTTTCCCTTCGGAGGAAAAATGCCGCGCAAATCCCCGGTAGCCATCTTCGCCTCCCTTGACGTTGCCGAAAAGGCGTTCGCTGCGAGATGAGGCCTCGAGAAAACGCTGAAACGAAGGCGACGACAAAGCTCCGGCTGCGGAGGGGCCTGTCGCCACGGGCGCTGGCGGAACATCCTGGGAGCTGACGACGATTTTCCTCGACTCATCAAAGATCGCAAACACATGATCGCGAAAGCGATGTTCGGTGATGGCTACCTGACCGGCGAGCTTGAGCGAATCCGGGCCGCTCTGATCTTTCACTTCCGCATCGAGAGTGGTAAGAAACGCTTCGGAGAGTTCAGAGAGATTCACGTCGGTGCGCTGGAGGGTGCTCCGCCAGAAAATAAAATAGGTGATCAGGCAGAGAGCAATCAGAACGAGCGTCAATACCGCGGTGTACCAGAGCGTGAGCCGGACGCGGACGGAATCAAGCATGGCCCTTCCGGACGGAAGAAGTAGGCTTTGCGCGAGGCCGCGGGGAAACACTTTCGTCTCCCGCCTCCGCGACATCGGAATCATTCAGAGGGCCAAACAAGTAGCCTGCTCCGCGGCGGGTATGGAGCAAGGGCTTGCTGGAATCCGCGTCAATTTTCCGGCGCACGCGATTGATGTAGACCTCGATCAGATTCGAGAAGGGATCGAACGTCTCATCCCAAACGTGCTCCGCGATTTCCGCCCGACCCACAACGCGGCCAGCGTTGCGCGCCAGATATTCGAGAAGCGCATACTCTTTGGCGGTGAGCGTCACATTGCGGCCCGCCCTGGAAACGCTTTGCGCGGCGGTATCCAGGACGAGGTCGGCGACGGCAATTTTGGCGGGGCGGAGCTCCCCGGAGCGGCGCAGCAACGCACGAAGACGCGCGAGCAACTCGCGGAATTCGAACGGCTTGGTGAGGTAATCGTCGGCACCGTGATCGAGGCCGGTGATGCGGTCCTCGACGGCATCGCGAGCAGTCAACATAAGAATGGGCATGCGCTGGCCGGACTTGCGCAGCTCGCGGCAAACTTCAAATCCGTTGCGGCCCGGAATCATCACATCGAGGATGACGAGGTCGTAAGTATTTATCGCTGCCTGATAAAGCGCATCGTCGCCGGTATTGGCAACATCTACGGCGTACGCTTGTTCGCGCAGGCCCTTGGCCACGAATCGCGCGATACGAGCATCGTCTTCGACGAGCAATAACCGCATGCGAGCATCATACGGCAGCTGCCGGAAAAAGTGAGATACTTGCTAACGGCGCGCCCCGTAGCGAGACACCAGTTCCCGGTTCACCGACAAAGTCTGCACCAAAGAAAGTCCTGCGAGCATCAAAATAGTATGAAGTTCAAGAAGCTCGAACCCGAACAACTTGATTGCACGAAGACTGTAATGCGGCCCTTCGGCTGCATGGAGCTGTGGGCGGGTAATGAGAGGGCGCACCGCTCTCTGGACCTGGCAGGACTGGAAAGCGATGTCATCGCCGTGCCCTCCGGCGGCGACAAAGGCGGCGATCTTTCCGCGGTGTTCTCCTGCAGCGATAATATCGCCCGCGTGGTTCTCGCGGATTGCGTCGGCCACGGCTACACCGCCAGCAGCGTGGCCCGGCATGTCCATCACCTTCTGCATAAATATCAAGATATTCGAGACACGGCGGGGTTGCTGGCGTCGCTGAATGACGCCTTTACGCTTTCGAACGAAAAATCGGATGGTCCTTTGCGGCTGACGACAGTCGTCACGGGAACCTTCGACGGAACAAGCGGCGAATTTAATTTTGCCTATGCGGCGCACCCGCGAATGCTTCTCTGGCGCGAGCGCGAGCGGCGATTCCTGGAACTGGGGGAAGGGCTGGAAGGCTTCCCACTGGGATACATCACCGGTGAAACTTATAGCCAGCAGAGCGTGCGGCTGAACCACGGCGACATGATTCTGGCGTTCTCCGATGGTGCAACCGAAGTTCGCTCGGCAGCGGGGGAGCAACTCACTGCAAAGGGCTTCTTAGGACTTGCGGAAAAAACTCTGAGCAAATTGCCTCACCCGCTCGTGCTGCAGGATTTTTCCCGGACACTGCTCGAAGGCGTGCAACTTTACCGCGGCCAGGAAGGCGATCTGGAAGACGATATAACGCTGCTTACGCTTCGGCGCGTAACCTAGCGGCGCGGCCCGAGAAGCAGCACTGCAATTTGCGCCATGCTCTGAGCTATTTGACGGGATGGGACGCGAAGTACTGGTCCAGACTTTCCACAACTTCTTTCACGCCACGCTGAACATTCTTGTCCAATGCCGTGACCAGGGCCGGCACATCTTTTCCACTCGCCGGTTCGTCGTGGGTGTAGTAATGAGTCCAAACGGTCGCACCACTCTTCAGGTCACGCATTTCCAATTCCAACGTGACCCTCGCTGACATCTGACCTCCATCGACCTCTTTGAAATCATATAGGCGCCCGCGAATCGCAAAGTCTCCCTGCATATTGCTGCGGCGGTAGTGAACAGCTCGATAGCGGCCCGAGGACCGCAGCTCTCGCAGCAAGACTTCCTGGATCATTTCCGTGGGAGGTTCCGCCCAGCGCTGATACTCGTAGGTGCCCAATCGCTCGGCACCGTTGCCATAGACGATGCGATCCTCGCGATATAAATGTGAAGTCATCAGCTGGCCCAAGAGTAGCGTCACGGGAACCGCGCTCGCTTTTTCGACCGCACCGGCATCGGATGGGACCGTAAGCTGGTAATAATTGCTTGGCCGCGCGGCGCGGCAGCCACTGAGCAATCCAATCATCAGTGCAACGCCTATGAATACGGTTCTTCTCGCCGCTCCAAGATCCGCTCCTTCGCGTCCGGTTGGGACTTTTTCCAAATGCCGCACTTTCAAGTTACCTCGCACCCGGCTCATTGCCGCTCTCCCGGTTTGTGGTCGCGCGGGTTATTCGACCGAATGAGCGTGTAAGGCCTGGTCTTGATGGTGTTCGTAAATTCTTTCAGGTTCTGGCTCACGTGGCGCAGGTTTTCGAGCAATTCATCGATGTTTTCGGAGTTAACGTCGAGCGTCTGGTCCAGGCGCCCGGTTAGATCCGTTACCGTTGCCAGCGACTGGCGCAACTCGATCACGGCTTGGCGAATGTCGGCGCGATTCTCTCCGATCAAAGAATCGACGTGATTCAGCGCCTCATTGGCCTGCGCCGAAGTTTTTCGCAGATCCTGGAGCAACGGCTCCAGTTTTTGGCTGGCGGAATTCAAGTTTTGTACCGTTGTCTTTACCGGGCCGCGGTTTTCCGCAATCATCCCGCGAGTTTCGGCCAGCGTCCCAGCAAGGTTCGCTCGATTGGTATCGTTCAGAAGATCGTTGACGCGAGCCAGCGTCACTTGCACCTCGCTCGCACGATCGTTGAGCGTCTCAAGGAGCTGCTGCGCCTGGGGCGCAAGGTCGTTGATCCTTGCCGTGAGCGCATTGAAATCCACGTAAGGGTCGGACGGGAGAATCGTTCCCGCCGCGGCAAGCGCGGCCTTTTCGCTTCCCGGAACAATTTCCAAATGATTATCCCCCAGCGGGCTCAAACTCATGATCTTCACGCGGCTATCCGTCTTCACAGGCAAACCCGATTTCACGCTGAAGGTTATTTCGATGCGCGAAGAATCTTTCGGGTCCAGTTGCAATTTCTCCACGCGGCCGACTTTTGGTCCGCCCGCGTAGCGTACGGTCGCGCCGGGTTCCAGACCGCCGGCAAACGGAAAGTAGGCGCGGTACGTCGCAGCCGTGCCGCCAAACGCACCGGTAAGGGCAAAAACCGTGGCCACCAGCACGGCGCCGGCGATCAGGACAAACAAACCCACCATCGCTTGCTCGCGTTTCGATTCCATGACGTACCTCTCTTCTCGCTCTTCAGCGGCCTGGGTGGCGGTGCTCTTCCGTCAGCATTTGCAGATAGTCGAGTTCCTGAGAAACCTCCGGCTCGGGAATGCGGTCGAAGAATTGCCGCACGCGCGGATGCGTGCTCAAACGCATTTCTTCTTTGGACCCGATGGCGACCACGTTGCCCTTGTCAATTAAAACCATACGGTCAGCGATCAGGAAGGCGCTGGCCAGTTCGTGGGTAACCACGATGATGGTCATGTGAAATGCCTGTTTGAGTTCGAGAATGAGCTGATCCACGCCGGCTGCAATAATAGGATCCAGCCCCGCGGATGGCTCATCGAAAAAAAGAATCTCCGGATCCATGGCCAGCGCGCGAGCCACCGCGGCACGCTTCTTCATGCCGCCGCTTAATTGCGCCGGCATGTAGTTTTCGAATCCGGACAGACCCACCTGATCCAGTTTCAACCGCAGGATAATTTCGATGGTCGAATCTTCCAGCTTGGTGTGCTCGCGCAGCGGGAGGGCCACGTTTTCTCCGACCGTCATCGAGCCAAAAAGCGCTCCGCCTTGAAAGGACATTCCGATTTTCTTCCGGATTTCGTCCATTTCATCGGATGAAATCGCCGCGATATTTTTCCCTTTGAGCCAGATTTCACCCGAACTCGGCCTTTCCAGGCCCACCAGCGTGCGCAACAGGGTGCTCTTGCCGGAGCCGGACCCGCCCAGAATCACCAGCGTTTCGCCGTGCATCACATCAAAACTGATGCCGTGGAGAATTTCGCGTTCGCCGTAACAGACGCGAAGATTCCGCAGCGAGATCATCGCGTCTGACTGCGTCGCCGCGCTGTTGGTCTGGTCCATGGCAGTATTCCAAACCCTACCTTTCACTCATGAAGAAAAAGAGCGCCGTAAAGACGAGATCCACAAGAATCACCAGAAATATGGAAACCACAACCGCGCGCGTGGTTGATCGGCCGACCTGCTCCGCGCCTGCGCCCGTGGAAAGCCCTTCGTGGCATCCCACGGCCGTGATCGTGATGCCGAACATAACGCTTTTGACTAAACCCGTCGTGATGTCGCGCAGAAAGAGCGCGTCCAAAGACGACTGAATATAACGGACCAATGTGAAATCCGCTTGCGCCACGCCAAAGAGAGCTCCGCCGAGAATCCCCATGGAGTTGGCCCAGATCGTAAGGCACGGCAGCATCACGATCATGGCGATAAATTTCGGGGTAACCAGGAAATGAATCGGATCGATCGCCATGGTCTGCAGCGCGTCGATTTCTTCCGTGACCTTCATGGTGCCGATTTCCGCTGCGAACGCCGAACCCGACCGTCCTATAACGACAATCGCGGTAATCAGCGGCCCAAGTTCCCGGGTCATCGAAATCGCCACGGCGCTGGCAACGAAGTTCAAGGCGCCGAACTTGCGCAGCTCGTAAGCACTTTGCAGCGCCAGAATCAACCCGATGAAGAACGTGATCAGGGAAAGAATGGGGAGAGCCCCGACGCCGGTCTGCATGGCCTGCGATACAGCGCGCTGCAAGCGGAGCGGCTTGCCCTGGAAAGGAGCGACGAATGTGAAATACGCGGCCCGGCCGCCCAGCGTGGTCAGCGCTCCCAGATACGCAAGCCCGTCGGTAACCGATTCCCCAATTTGCGTTGTCAGTTCCACAGTGCTCTCGTCGGGCTTCCCCGGTTTGTGGGTTTGGCAGACTCAAGGCGCCACGGATTGCTCTTCGTTATCGTAAATCTCAAAAATTTTCACCAACTTGGAGAGCTGCAGAACTTCCCGAATCGTTCGATTCAGGCCGAATAGAATGAAGCGCGAACCGACGTCGCGCGACGCTTTGAGGCCTTCCACCAGCGACGCCACGCCGGAACTGTCCATGTAACGAACGGCCCCAAGGTTGAGCACGACTCGCGGCACTTTCAGTTCGCGGAACTCGTGCAAGAGCGCCTTCCGCAGCTGAGGCGAGGTCGCGAGATCGATGTCTCCCGAAATATCGAAAATGGTGATCTTGTCCAAATGGCGCGCGGCAATCTGCAAGTTGGATTCTCCTCAGGAGCCTTTCCGGGGCCCTTGCACGTGCAAAATCTTCACCAACCGGAGCTGATTCCTGCCCTTCCTGCGGCTGAATTCTACCGTATCCATGCTCTCCCGGATAAAGTGCAGGCCCAGCCCCCCCGGCCGCACATCTTCGAGAGCGCGCCCGCACATCTTCTTCGGATTCACCGTCACGCCGCGATCTTCCAGGACGATTTCAAGAGCATCCCGGCCCTGACCATCGTGCGGCAAATGAATCCGGCGGAACGAAGCCTCGATGGGCTGTTCGGCGTCTCCGAGGTAGGCATGGCGAATGATATTCGTCAGCGCTTCGTCGACGGCCAGAACCACTGCGTGGCATTCCGGCTCTGAAAATCCCAGCATCGCCGCGAGCTGCCCCAGTGCGTTTCGCACCACGCAGAGCATCTCCGGATTGCTCTGCAATTCGATTCTGAGTAGTAAACTACTCCGGCTCACGTGAGCGCTCTCCTCGGGCTTGAGAAACTGGATTCCCCGTTTGGTCTCGGAAAGATCGCCGCTGGCGGACTTCCTGACGCAACGTCAATCCAGATAATACACGGAATCCCGCTGGCGGCAACTTGCAAGCTGCCGCTCGCCCATCTAGAGCGGCTTAGTGTGGGGCCATCGTCTTCCGTTGTGAGATAAACTCCCCATGCTGCTTGGAGAAAGAAATCACGGCGATCGAGCTGAGGTGATCCAATGAATCTGTCATTCGTTCTTCGTTCATCGGTATCTTTGATTGGTTTTCTGACGCTTCTGATGAGTTCGTTCAACTACGCTTTTCTTGCGGCGGAGACGACTTCAGACTCGCAGGCTCTGCGCGTGACGGTTGATCCTGCAACGGGCGACTATTCCATTGGACGACCCGGATCGGCTTCGGACGTGTTGCAAGCTACCGTTGCCGCAATGGTCGATGGACACTGGCTCCGCGCGCGTGATTATCCGAAACACAGCATCACCGAGTCGACCGCGAGCGATGACTTGGGAACTGCTCATGAATGGACGGTAAGGCACTCAGGATTGGACGGCGCACCCGAGCTACTTTGTATCCTGCATTCGTACACGGACAGGCCATTCGGCGACATCCAAGTTCACGTGCTAAACAGTTCCAGGCAGACGATCCATATCGAAGCCATTCGTGCGATCGAAGCGACCCAAGGCAAAATCCTCGACCTCGGTGGCCCGGTCGCTTCAGACCGGGTTCTCTCGGACAGTTTCAGCGAAGACCGCCCTGCGATGAGAATTCACGACCTCGGAGATGAGGGGGAAATGCACCTCGCCGTCGGCAGCCAGCTTCTATACGATCGGCAAAGTCACGTTAGTTTTTTCGTCGGCGCACTCACCTCCAACCGCTTTCTGACCGTGTCCCGGCTTCATGTCGGCCGTTCCGCGGGCGCTCCGCAAATCCAAGCATTCGAGGTTGATTCCACTGGCACTACTGAACTGACCAAAGGGGAGTCGCTGAAGCAATCGCCGCCCGAAGATCAAATTGAATTAAACCTTCCT
>DATNLB010000001.1:0-4231 GCA_035603095.1 Candidatus Acidiferrales bacterium | reverse complement strand
ATGGAAAGTGTTACGTCTCGCCACGGGGAGTGTGAATAACAAGCACCTATGCAAGAGACTTACAATGAGATTTGGCGGGAAATAGCGAGCGGAATCAGGCTGCATCTCAGCGCCGATGCGTTCCAGCGGTGGTTTGCAGCGATTGAACTGGTGCAGGCGGATGAAATCGCGCTGACCTTCCAGGTTCCGAACACCATTTATCAGTTCTGGATCGAGAGTAATTATTTGAATGTCGTACAATCCGCTGCGATGTCCGTGCTCGGAAGCCCGCGAGAGATCAAATTCCGTGCCGCAGATAGCGAAATTAGCGGTCCCGTTGTTGATGCCTATGCTGACCGGGTGAGCGAACCGTTGGCCCGTACATCAAATGAGGATCCGGAGGGCGCTATCAACCACGGGATGAATCCGCGCAATAGGTTTGAAGCGTTTGTCGTGGGATCGAATAACGAGTTTGCCCACGCGGCCGCCCTCGCGGTTTCTCAATCACCGGCCAAAACCTATAACCCGCTTTTTATCTACGGAGGCGTAGGTTTAGGAAAGACGCACTTGATGCAGGCGATCGGCCAGCAGACGATCGAACGAAGAAAGTTCCAAAAGGTGATGTACCTCTCGAGTGAGCGGTTCATCAACGAGTTCATCGACGCGATCCAGCATAATATGCTGGTCAGGTTTCGAAAGCGCTATCGTCAGACAGATGTTCTGTTGATCGACGATATTCAGTTCTTGGCCGGCAACGAGCGCTCCCAGGAAGAATTTTTCCACACGTTTAATACGCTATTCGATGGCCGGAAGCAGATCGTGCTTTCAAGTGATCGGCCGGCAAGCCAGATCGCCAATCTGGAGCAACGCCTTGTATCTCGCTTCGAGTGTGGATTGACAACCGAAATGCAGCCGCCGGATATCGAGACTCGCATGGCGATTCTGCGGAAAAAGGCCGAGGAATTTCATATTGAGCTTGGTGAGGACGTTCTGGCTTTTCTCGCACAGCATGTCCGAACCAATGTTCGACGTCTGGAGGGTGCCTTGATGCGGGTTGCCTCTTATCTTTCACTCAGTGGCCGAGAGATTTCCTGCGAAACGGTAGAACAACTTCTTCGGGATATTTTGCGGGAAGAAGCCAAGAAGACGGTTACCATCGATCAGATTCAAAAGAAGGTGGCCGAACAATTTGATGTTCGACTCGCGGATATGACCAGTAAACGGCGCACCGCGAATATTGCATTCCCGCGCCAGGTGGCGATGTATCTGGCTCGGCGCCACACCAAAGCCTCGTTGCATGAAATTGGAGAAACCTTCGGGGGTCGGGATCATGGAACGGTGTTGCACGCTTGCAAAACTGTCTCTGTGCGCATGAAGAAAGAGGACCAAGTCCGCCAAGCGATTGGGAGGCTCGATACCCAGCTCGACAGATAACCCCCCTTGTTTTACTGATGCCATAATCCGTAATACAAATCCCCAGTGCCTCGCGAGGGGAAGGCGCACTGGGCAATTGCCAAGGTCCTTGGAATTCTCTCCCAACACTGCGATCAACGCGTGACGTTGCTTAGCCCGCATCCAGTAAATTGCTCGAATCGGGACAGGGACCTACAAGGTAAACTTTGCGAGAAAAAAAAGCGGGTTCAAGAAATGCAATAATGGAATGACGCTCAGTCATCGTCAGGTTTGTCTGCTAGCCTGAATGTAAAACGTAAGCGTCTTACCAACTACAGGTTGGCGGCGCCGCCGGACTTCGACTGTTAGATCCTTGCTGCCCAAGCGCTGGGCGTGAGTTCAGTGACTCGATTGATCGGAAAGTCGGCCAAGCCCGGGAGGACAGAGCCGAGGTAGTCGCGGACCGGCAGGCTCAGGCGGCGACAAGTTTCGACGATCGAAATGATGGCGGCTACTCTTGGTCCAGCCTCTTTACTTCCGACGTGTATCCAATTTCGGCGTCCAAGAGCTACCGGACGCATCGCGTTCTCAGCCAGGTTGTTGCTCAATTCCAACTCCGGATATTCCAGGAAGCGACTGAGCCGACTCCAAAGCGTCAGCGTGTAATCGCATGCCTTGGCTAGAGCACTCTTGGGCAGTGCGCCGATGCGGGCCGCTTGGATTGACGCCTTGATCTGCTCCAGCAACGGCTTGGTTTTCTCCAAACGCAGAACGTGACGATCGATTTGGCTCAAGCCTTCGTGACGAGCCTGGGCGTCGATAGCAAAAAGCTCATCCATCTGTGCCACGATCTGAATCGAGGTTGTATCTTTGGGATTGAGTTTGACCGCATCAAAGAACTTTCGTCTGGCGTGCGCCCAGCACGCGGCGTGCACGAGCTTTGGGCCACCGATATGATCGTAAGCGCCGTAACCGTCGCTTTGGAGGATGCCTTCGAAGTTGCCTAGGAACCGCTTGGGACCTTCCCGCTCCCGACCAAGCCGGAAGTCAAAGACCACCGGTCCACTCGGATGGCTGTATTGCCAGAGGTAAGCCTGGTGATTTTTGCCCCGACCATCGTGCATCTGTACTCCCACGGTGGTTTCATCGGCTTGGATATAGGAACCGCTCAATAATTCCTGGCCCATCGCGGCGGTGATCGGCCGCAGCAACTCGCCCACCCGCATCACCCAGCCATCCAGAGTCGCCCGGCACAGTTCAATGCCAGTCTCCCTCTCTAAAATCGCACTTTGCCTGTAGATCGGTACGTGATCGGCATATTTGCTGACCACCGTATCAATGACGACTCGATCACTGGCCAAACCTTTCTCAATGATCCGGGCCGGCACTGGCGCGCACTCAACGCCTTGTTCTTCACAGTCTTTGCAGGCACGCTTTTCGCGCTTGGTCACCACCACGAAATATTCAGCCGGCTTCACATCGAGCTGCTCGCTCTTCTCGTAGCCGATCACACTGTTTTCTTTACCGCAGTTTCCGCACACACATTGTTCAGGAGTGCAGGCAATGATCTTTTCGATGCGCGGCAAGTGAGCCGGCAACTCCTGACGGCCAGGATGCTTCTTGGCCGGCTTGAGGGGTAACTTTAATTGTCCGCGTTCACTCTCGGCTTTCACTTCCGCGCTGCTGACTCCCGGCTCCATTTCCAAGAGCTCCAGTTGTGCGTCGGAAAGTTTTTCGCTGCCGGGTCCGTACTTCTCGATGCGGACCAGACGCAGTCTTTCTTCCAATACCCGGACCTTATACTCTGCGAACCTGAGCCGATCCCGATCAATGGACAAAGAGTCGTTGAGCTTTTCAAATAACCCCTCCGGAAGCCTTTCTTTGAGCTGGTTAACCAGCTCTGGATCCTGCATTTTGAGGGGAATAAAACTGTTGCTCAACTAAGAAGAATAACTAACAACAATGCAGTTTCTTTGATAGCTTTTTCTTACACTTTTTCGCTCTCCAATACCGTTTGTCGATACCAGTTTTTGCGCCGTGTACGCGTCAGATCGATTCCTCCTAACAAAAGCGACAGCTCTTCATGACTCAATGTCACTTGATCCGATTGATCCGCTTGCTGTGGCCAGCTATATCTTCCCCGTTCTAATCTTTTTGAGCAAATCCAAAGGCCACTACCATCCCAGTAAAGAATTTTAAGTCGATTTCTTCTCGAATTAGCAAACAAGAACAGATGACCGCTCCTGACTTCCAGTCCGAGCCGGTCGCGCACTATTCCGTAGAGGCCATCGAAACCCTTGCGCAGGTCGGTGGCTCCAAGAGCCACGTAAATCCTGGTTGCCGGCCCAAGTCCAAACACAGATTTAGAATCCTTCCAGTGCCTCTACCACTCGACGCAGCTGCGCCGCGTCAAAGTCCCGCCTCAACTCGATGCGCCGGCCCTTGGCCAATACCACCGCCATTGCGCATGGACCTTCACGATCCGTTGTACCGGTTCCACCAATTACTTTGACTCGCACCAGCCTTTTGCCATCGCTTTGGATATCGCTGGGCTCGGTTCGTTTTCGTTTAAGTCCTCGCTGCAACGTGCTCAGCGTCATTGCGTGGATCCGGCAGAACTCGCCTCGTGATAAGCCACTTGTTCCAAATTTATCTACAAGCCGCTGGACCTCCTGCCGCGTGCGCCGCCGGCGCGGTTTAACTACTTCGGGTTCCGTCATCGGCCCACTTCAGCAAATTCCGCAGCGAAATGGTAGGTGCGGTTAGTAAGACGCATACGTTCCACGCTCCAACGCTGGAGATAGAGTTTGGCGATTGCTTCGGCGGGGTATGCCTCTGGATCTAAGAGGGTAGTCACCAG
>DATNLB010000629.1:0-3444 GCA_035603095.1 Candidatus Acidiferrales bacterium | reverse complement strand
AGTTTTCAGTGAGAGGAACTCCGGGTGATCTGCGGCACCCGAGGTGATCCCGGTACCGTTGCTCCCTTCCGGGCCTGGCGGGGTTCGCGGGACCTCGTTGCACAGAGCCCGAAGTTCCACGCTCCGGCACTCGCGTCCATTCCCCGCGAATGCAGTAAAAAGTCTAGCACAGCGTCTCCAGCCCAGCCAGAACGCGCGGCTTCGGCCTTTTCCATTTCGCTTGTGCTGATTCTTTTTTTCGTTAGCGAATCTCGCTGACAGATCAGGGTTTTGGCTTTGCTGCCGCTGCTGCCGGCGCGTCCGGCGGTTGCACTTCGGACGGATTCACCCAATTCACTTTGAACGGGCTCATCCCGTGGACTTGCAGGATCGTCTCGCCCTTGCTCATCGCGAAATGCCGCATTTCCTTCGGCATCGTCACAAAATTTCCCACGCTCATGGTTATCAGTTTCGTCTCGTCGAAAGTCTCTCCCATGCCTGCTAGAAAGGTTCCCTTCAACACGGTTACGTTTTCATCGGTCGGATGCCAATGCGGCGGGATCTTGGCTCCATCAACGCACCGGAGGCGTACCACGAACGGCGTTCCCTCGGCGCTCGGGTCGCCGGCCACGGTCGCAAGATCGCATCCCTTGATGATCGGCGTCCATTTCAAATCGCCGAAGTGCATGATTTTGGGCGGCGCGGGGCTATCTTTTTTCTCTTGGCTGTAAATCGCCGCCACAAGCACGGCCGCACCTATCAACGCCACACAAACACTTCCCACTCGGATCTTTTTCATCCATCCCTCCTCCGTCAAAAAGATAGGGGCCCTGAACTGGCCAAAAGATACTCTTCCCATCCACCGCCGGCAACTCATGTCAATCTCGCAGTCGCGCATCGAACACTCTCCTCGCCGAGACGGCCTTGATTCACTGGAAACACTCTGCAAAAGTCACGCACCAGAATCCAAAAATCCGGTAACCTATCTGCGGATGGAGTTCCTCCCCATCCGCCCCGCGTCCCGGCTTGGCTAGGATCGCGGGTCCGCCGCGCCAGCGGTTCGCACCGAGGCATCGCCCCGGTGTCGCCTCACGATACGGGGCCAGCCCGCACTCCACGTGCGCGCAGGAGGAATCCATGAAAATCGCATTGTCATTTCTTTTGACGGCAGCTCTCGTCTGCGCCGCCGCGCCTTCGTCTTGCGCCGAGCCACGGCAAGTCATTCAGGGCACGCAAGTTCATCTCACGCTCTTGAGTGGCATCAGCAGCGCGGTAGCAAGAGATGGCGACCCGTTTATCGCCGTTGTCGCCGAGCCCGTCTACCTCGGCAGCCAGTTGCTGCTGCCCGCAGGTACGCGTGTGAACGGCATCATCGGCACCGTCGAGAGGGCCCGCCGCTTTTCCATCTTTCGCGGCCAGGCGTATATGAACCTCACGTTCCGATCCATCGAAGTCGATAGCCGGCTCATCCCCGTGCGGATGAGCATCATTACCGTCGAGCAGCCGCGTGGGCAGGCCGGCGGCACGCGCCGCAAAGACTTGAAAATTGAAGAAGGCCAGGTTGTTCAGGAAAAGCATGACATCAAAGGCGACATCGTCGGCGGGGCCATAGGCACCGGTGGCGGCACGCTTATCGGCGCGGTCTTCAGCCACGTCGCGCGCGGCTTCGGTTTCGGCCTCGCCGGCAGCGCTGTTTATATCGTCGCGCGCAAGGGCAAGGACCTCGAACTTCCAGCACAAACCGGAATGCTAATCCGCATGGATAACACCATCACCGTGCCGGTCACCAGCACCAGCAACGCCGCGCTCAACGCTGGCAGCCGCTGACGCCCGCCAAAAATTAGGAAGCGCCGCGAAGGGACATCTAAAAGTCTCCCGCGCGGCGCATTTTTTCCGTTGTGGAAGCCCCGGGCCTGACCCGTTCACTTCCAAATTGTTATTCCAATTTCTTCTCTGTGAACTCTGTGTTTTGTGCTCTCTTTGTAAAATCCCTTCCTTCTTATTTCTTCGGGAAGTTCGGATCGGCCTTCACTTCGTTGATCTGCTTGGTGTGCCTTTCGCTGTGCGCCGCAATGAGCAGAACAAACTCGTACCCATCCAGTTTTCCCATCGGGCTGTCCGCGACGTGATCGCGCAGGCCCGTGGCGGTTTTCAGAAAGTCTTCCGTGGTCGCCCGGCTCTCCACGAAATGCTTGATCGAGGCTTCTGGCGACCCGAAACGGTTTGTGGGCACTAGCGGTTCCGGCGCTTGCACTTTGTTCGTGCGGTCGGGAACCATCGCCAGCACGCCTTCGTCCGTCTTCTTCACATCGCGGCCGGGCTCGCCGGCCGGCGCCATCATGATCTTTTCCTTCACCATCCCGCGGATAAAGTCTTCCGCCGCCGCGATGTGCTCCATCACCTGCGCCACCGACCAGCGGTCCGGTCCCGGCTTGAAGTTCCACTGTGCTTCCGACAACCCTTTCGTCGCTTCCAGAACATTCTTCCTCGTCGTTTCCAGGTACTGTAGCGCCTTGTCCTTCTCCGCCTGCGTCACCTCTTGCGCCGATACAGCCGTTGCCACGGCCATCAAAAGCAACGCGATCAACACCCCTGCCAGGGACTTGGTTCTCATCTTCTTTCTCTCCTTGTCTTATGCGACCGCCGAGCGGCCGACCTTCCTATCTTTCGATTGGCGAAACGGGGACTGGCAGCATACCACATCATCTGCCTTCCATGTGCGGCGGCAGAACCACTCATGGCGCCAAAATAGAAATGATCTCCCATTCCATCAGCCGTGATTTCAAGACTTGCGGATTTAGCCTCGAGGTCAGCAGCAGGGTCGCGAATCGCCGATCGCTTGCGTAGGAGTGGAATGAGCGCCGCGTTCCGTATGGGTTCGGGTTATGCGGCGCTCCAGGGGTTTCTGGCTGGTTGCTTGCGGTTGATCACTGCCCCGAAGTTACGTTTCCACTTCCGCCAACCGGCGCCGTTATATAGCGGCAGCCGTATCTGCCAGCACAGCGCTTCACCGTCCCTAGCGTCTCCGTGGCGTCCCCGGTGAACGGAGTTCCATCCGGCATCGTGCCGCTTAATGTTCCTGAGAATGTGTTGTTGGCGAAAGTCCCTGTCCAGTTAACGGCGTTGAACGACGGAGGGTAGCTGTATAGTGGGGACTTGGAAATCTGCCCGTTCGAGAAGGTGCCATCCGGCTGCACGTTGACGAAGAACCATGACGTTGACGTGCCGCTCGCTTCGCTGACCGAAACGAAGCAATAGTACGAGGGCGGCTCCTTATTCTTGAACTTCTGCATGCCGCTCGTGAAATCTCTGCTCATCGAAGGTGCGAATTAGATTCTCCAGAGCTCCGCGCTCTCCTGCCCGGCCCCATCGGTTCCATAACTTACTGCCGCCGTCATGCCGCCAATTGCTGGAACGGTGTTGGTTCCTGCATCTCAGGCCGCAGCGCCTCCTGATTTTTCTTTC
>DATNLB010000539.1:0-17307 GCA_035603095.1 Candidatus Acidiferrales bacterium | reverse complement strand
TAATACAAGTCAAGACCAAAACTCAAGCTTCTTCTGAGTGCGAAAATAGGACATGGTTCACAAGCTGCAACAGCTTGCACCAAAAGCGCTATTTTAAAGGGTAACCCGCCAGAAGGTGGGATCTATCTTCCGAAACTGCTGACTATCGCTGCGATCTGCGATGGCGGGCGCTTGGCTTCTTTCACTATGCGTGCCACGATAATTCTCGCAATGAGCGCACTGATTTTTACAGGAGATTTACAGGAGGTTTTGCCAGGAACGCTTGCAGTCAGGGGCACCCGAGGCAGCCAGTGCGCGGTATGCGAAACTTGCAAAGGCCTTATTTGCAAGGTCTTACGCTAAGTTGTTGATTCCACGGTTGGGGACGTAGTTCAGTTGGTTAGAACGCTGTCCCTGTCATCACAAACCTCGAAAAATCTTACTATACAGCGAGCTAATCGAAATATGGCGTAACATGTGGCATCTTGTAGGACGTCACTATGCGTAGGGTTGATCTAGGAACGATTTCACATAGAGTGGTGGGATGACAAATGCGGCTTCCTCTCTTCCGATATTGCGCCGCCACCCCGACCTTAAGGAAAAGCCTCGCCTGTGAGTAGCGTTAGAATAAAAGACGTTGCCAAGTTATCGGGCGTGTCAACCGCCACCGTCTCGCACGTCATCAATAAGACGCGCTACGTCAGCGATGAAACGAAACGAAGGGTTCTAGGCGCGATTGAAAATGTAGGCTACACACCAAACATACACGCCCGCAATTTGGCCTCCGGCCGGAGCCGGACTCTCGGCCTGATCATTTCGGATATAACCAACCCATTCTTCCCGGACCTTGTTAAGTCCATTCAAGAAAGAGCGCTCGAACTGGGCTATGACGTCATTGTTCTTAATACGAATTATGAGCCTGAGCGCGACGCTCCGTACGTACAGCGTTTGCTGGAACTGCAAGTTCGTGGAGTCATGGTCCTGACGACGGAGATGGATCTCTCCGTGATCGAGCGCCTGTCGTCCCGGCGAATCGCCGTGGTCTTTCTGGACATCGGAAAGGTGGGACCACATACCAGCAACATTCGTGTGAATTATGAAATGGGGGTCCATCAGGCGGTTGAACATCTGCTTGAGCTGGGCCACCGCCAGATTGCCTTCATCGGTGGTCCGGAACATTTCAAGTCGGCGCAATTCAGGCGTCAGGCCTTCCTCAGAACGATGAAGAAGCATAAGGCGTCTTTGCATACCGAGCCGGTGATTTGCAAAGGCGATTTCAAGCTGGAAAGCGGACAGCGAGCCGTCAGAGAACTCCTGGCATTGAAGAACAGGCCGACGGCGATCATCGCCGCGAATGATTTGATGGCGATGGGAGCTTTGCGCGAACTGGGACGTGCGGGACTACAGGTGCCAAAGGATATTTCCGTGATCGGGTGCGACGACATCTGGCTTGCAAAACTGACCGATCCACAATTGACGACGATCATGATCCCGCGAGCCGAGATTGGAGCAGCTGCCGTTGAGGCGGTATTGCATACCAATTCGGGAGAGGACCGCTCCGGCCGTGAAATCAAAATCCGCACCGAACTCCTGGTCCGCGAATCGACGGGTGCCGCGCCGCGTTTGACGTAATTCCTCAGCTCATGTCGATACCGCGCCCTGCAGAGGGTGCGCCCTTCGCGGCCGAACGCGGGTTTTCGAAACCAAGGCTCGTTTAGTATTCCTGAACCAAAACTTTAGAGTTTCGGGTTTGACATCCCTAAGTAATTGCTCCTAACCTCCGCTCACAAGCAGCAATTCAAAGTTTTGATGACAGCCATCGAAAAGTAGTCTCAGTTTGGGGCGCAGTGTGGGTCTGCCTCCGTTAGCAACTCTGAAGAAAAATCAGCGTATGGGAACCCTGTACTGCGCGGGGCTGATTGGCTTTGCAGGGGACTAGGTCTTTGGTGGCCAGTCGCGGCAAGGAAGGCTGCGATAAGAACGATTGGGAATGCCGATAGAGCAAAGCAAATAAATTCATTTTGTGCTTGACAGATGAAACGGCGATGGGAATAATGCAAAACTACTAGGGGACGTAAGCGGTTACGTCTGCGATTAATGTGTTTTCGGGGGTGGCTTCTATCCTTAGTATTCAGCGACACAGCTCAACTGTGAGGTGAAACCATGTTCGCGCGACTGGCGCAATCGAAAGGTTTTGTTCTTGGTTTAGTTTTTATTCTGTGCATCGGGCTGTGCGCGTTTGCTCTTCCCGCGCTTGCTCAAATCGGTAACGCTTCTCTCGGCGGAACGGTGATGGATCCGTCCGGGGGTGTGGTATCCGACGCCGAGCTAACGCTGACCAGCAAGGCGACGGGGTTCGAGGCAAAAGCCACATCCAATGAAAGAGGAGAGTATACCTTTCGGAATCTGACGCCGGGCACCTATGATTTGAGGATCTCCAAGTCTGGTTTCCAGAACTATGTCCAGACGGGCATCGTCGTCACCATCAACCAGTCTGCTCGTGCCGACGCCACCCTCAAGGTAGGTGCAGCGGCAGAAACCATCACGGTTGAGGGCGAGAATACGCTTATCAACTACGACAACGGAACCTTGCAGGGAGGCGCCGACCCAGAAACAATCAAGAACTTGCCGCTGGTCATTGAAGGCAAGCCGCGGTCTTCGGCGGCCTTGGCCGTACTCCTTCCTGGCGTCTCGACCGGAGGCGGTAATCAAGCCTTCCAGGCTCGCATCAACGGCGGTCAGGAATCGGGCGATGAGGCGCTCCTAGACGGTGCGACGATGCAGGAAGGCTTCATGAACCAAAGCGGCATGACAGCGATCCAGCAGGACTTCCAGATGTCGCCCGACATGGTTCAGGAGGTCAAGGTCCTCACATCGAGCTACGACGCTCAGTATGGTTCATCTACATCCGGCCAGATTACGATGGTCAGCAAAGGAGGCACGTCACAATATCACGCGGCGGCGTTCGAGTACGCCCGCAACGCGGCGCTGAACGCGGCCCAATGGGGCGCCCCGCATCGCTCCCCGGACAACGAGCACAACTTTGGCGCGAATGTTGGCGGTCCCATTAAGATCCCGTGGCTCTATCATGGAACGTCCAAGCACCATTCCTTCTTCTACTTCAACTGGGAGTCCTATCACCAGGCCGGTGGTTCCAACAGCCCCACCCTTTCGATTCCTTCGGTCCTCGAGCGAACGGGGGATTTCAGTGACTGGGGTTCACCGATCTTTGTTCCCGGAAATGCTTTCGCCGCACCTGGGGTGAACGGAGGGCTGAGCACCGGTTGTCAGGCAGCACTTAATGCGGAAGGGGTGACGACCGGTGGAGTTCAATTCCCCAACAATAAGATCCCCCAGGCCTGCATCAGTAAAGTTGCGGCGGGTTATCTAGCAGCGTTGCCGACACCGACGAATACGGGGGCAATCAACAATTATCGGCTTCCTAAGCCCGTGCCAGATACACTCACTAGCAATTCCAACGTTTTTATGACGCGTATTGACCATAACTACGGCGACAAAGATCACTTCTATTTCTTCTGGTGGCGGCAGTTTACGGGTTGGAATACGGCTACTGCACTTCCGGTGTCGATTTCGACGGAGTCACCGACCAGGCCACAGAATTCACCGATTGCACGGTTCAACTGGGAACATACCTTCTCTGGGACGCTGACCAATCATGCGACCTTCGGATACTTGAATCGCAACGAAGGTTATGGCTCGGAGAACCTGGCCTTTATCAATAAGCCGCTGCTCCAAGTTCAGATCCTCGGGGCACCAACGCCGAACGCCCTGCCGGCATTTACGTTCTCCGATGGCTTCAATCAACTCTCCAACGCCAACGGACCGCCAAACACCAATATTACGGCGCGTCCGACATGGGTTTTCAACGATATGGTGAACAAGGTTCACGGGCATCACACCTTTACCTTTGGAGGTGAATGGCGATCGGTGCAGGGAAATATTCACCAGTCCAACAATCAATCAGGTACATTTAACTTCGACAGAACGACGACAAGTCTATCCGGGACGGGCGGAAGTCCCGTGGCGGGGTTCCTGCTGGGAGCTGCCAGCGGTGCCACCGTGGATCGCCGAATTGTGGGAGCCTGGTATCCGAGGCAGACTGTCTTTGCGCTGCATGCGAACGACTCGTGGAAAATCACCACAAAACTGACTCTGAACTACGGCTTGCGTTGGGACTACTACACACCCTCGCGCGAGAAATATGACCACTTTTCGTTCGCCGACCTTGTGGGGAAAAATCCGGCCGGAATTGCGGGTCGCCTGGCCTTCGCCGGCAACAACTCTGTTTGCCAATCTGCGGCCACGGGGAACGCCTGCTTCGGCGCGCCCTATCCGGAGCAGCCATGGAAAAAGGGCTTTGCACCGCGACTGGGCGTGGCCTACGCATGGGACCAGAAGACGGTAGTACGCGCGGGCTACGGCATTTTCTTCGGTCAGGCGTTCTACCCGGGCTGGGGCGGTGGAATGTCGCTCGACGGGTTTAACCTGCATCAAGCGCTCGGCACGAGCCCCAATGGCGCCTCTGTTAACCCGGCGCTTTATCTGGACAATGGAGTCCCACCGCCTACGCAACCTCCCCCATTCATAGACTCGAGATTCGATAACGGCCAAAGTCCTCTCTATCGCACCCTAGATGGGAATAAGCGGCCCTACTCCTCACAGTGGAACCTCACGATTGAGCGGCAACTCCCCCATGAGGTCTTTCTTAGTCTGGCTTATGTGGGGAACAAGGGCACGCGCCTACAGTCCAGCTTGAATGAAGTCAATGTGTTGGATCCGTTTAGTTCGGCGATCCAGGCTCTCGAGGCTCCCATAGCTCCGGTACCCGCCGCTTGCCTTACCACTCACAGTAGCACCCTCGACTGCAGTTACACCCCGGAACTAAATGCCAAATTCACGTCCGATAGCCAAACGCTGTATGGCGTGAAGTCTCCGTACGTTGGGTGGGTAAACGACCTGGCGAGCAAAGGCAATTGCGCTCCGACGGTCGCTCAGGCACTGCTGCCCTTCCCGCAGTTCTGCGGGAATCTTGCGGGACTGAATGAAAACCACGGCAACTCGATTTATCATTCGTTCCAACTGAAAGCCGAGAAGCGCTACAGCAAAGGCCTTTACATGCTGGTGGCCTACACGAACTCGAAGCTCCTTTCCAACGCTTCGGACAACACTCAATCTGCTGGTGGCTCTTGGAACGCCACGACCGGCGTAATTTCGCCCTTCGAGGAACGCCGCGCCCGCTCGCTATCGTCCGACGATGTCCCTCAAATACTGTCCGCAGCTTTTGTTTACGATTTGCCAGTTGGCAGAGGTCAGAAGTACCTCAACCAAAATGGCGGCCTTAACGCACTCGTGGGAGGCTGGCAACTGAGCCCCATCCTCCACCTGCAGAGTGGCACTCCGATGTGGTTCCGTTCGAGTAATTGCCAGGTGGTGGGGGAGTTCGCCCAGGGTTGCCTGGTCGGCCTTGTACCCGGCGTGAATCCCTTCCTACAGGATCCGAATAGCTACGATCCGGGTAAGGGGCCGCTGCTTAACAGCGCCGCATTCGAGTCATCCAACGCCTTCTGCGTGGCCGGAACTGCGCCAGCCGGTAGTACCTTACCTTCGACCTGCACTGGCGCATATGGTTACACGGGCATCGGCCCGCGCATCTCAAACCTGAGAGGTCCTCACGGCAAGAATCTGGACTTTTCGGTGACCAAGAACACCCGGATCGGGGAACGAATGAACTTCCAGCTCCGCTTTGCGTTCTTCAATGCCTTTAACCAGCATTATTTTTATCCTGCGGCATCCGTTAACAACCAAGGCTCAAATTTCGCCTTCAACAACGACGTCAATAAGGTATCTTTCGGCAGTTGGAACGGCGGCGTCAGCTCACCGCGCACCATTCAAATCGGCGCGAGAGTTGAGTTTTAACCGAGGTACACCCCAACACACGCTGCCAGCACCCCGACGACCCAGTCGGGGCGCTGTTTTTGTGAGGCAAGTGACGAGCTGTCGCTAGTTCAGCGATGAGGAAGACTTCGCGGCGGACTGCGTTTCTGCGGCGTTTTTTAGTTCCTGGAATCGATCAATTTCGATTTTGGAAAGTCGACGATCGCCAAGCCGGTGATAGATGCGGCCCAGGAGATAATGTGGCTCGGGATAAGTTGGTTCGAGGAAGATCGCCTGTTTGAGCGACTGAACCGCTGCCTGGTATTCGCCCTGCATGTCCAAGACGCGTCCGAGTTGGTAGTGCGCCTGGGGAAGGCGGGCATCGTAAGTGAGCGCCTCACGGAGATCCTTCTCGGCTTCGACCAGTTGAGTTAGAGAGATGAGCGAAATGGCCCGGTCCACGTGCGGCCAGGGTGAGGGTTTGGGCTGCAGCCGATTCAGCTCGACGGCACGATTGTAGTGTTTGATGGCCTCATTGAATTGACCCAGGTAGTCATAGCAAAGCCCGAGGCTGTCGTAAGCGCGCATCATGTTTGGATCCAGTTCAACGATCCGTTGCAATCGGGTAATGGCGGCTGTGTAGTTCTGTGCATCGTAGTCAAGGCGCGCCAGCCAGTAGAGGTAGAGCGAATCCCGGGGATGGGCGGTGGCGAGCTTATCCAGTTCTGGGCGCGCCCATTCACGATGGTTCAGCTTGATCTCGGCCATCGCCAGCGTGAACCTGCTGTGGTCGTCGAGAGGAGTAATGGCTTCCGCTTTTTTCCAGGCGATCACGGAATTTTGAAATTCGCCGTCGAGGAAGAAGATCCCTCCGGCCAGGGCAAGGAGTTTTGCGGTTCGAATTGAGTTTGGCGCACGCTCGGCCTCATCGACAAGAATGGACTCGGCACGTTTGTAATCTCGACGACGAAACGCGTCTTCGAGCTCGAGCCGGCGCACGTCCGCGAGCTGCAGGCCGGATAGGTCGGGCAATGCGCCCTGTGAGGCGGGGTTTTCCTGCTGGGGGATTCGGTCTTGCGCCGGCAGGTGAATTGGCAGCCAGGCGCCGAGAAAAATGGAGATAGCGACGAAACCAGATATTCTCATCGGGCTTTAGACGGTTCCCCCTGCAGTAGCGCACTAGACACTCTTTATATTGCGCTAGCTCAACGGCTAAGGCGAAGATGTAGCCATGGTGGCTTCAATCTTCGTTTTTGTCGCCGCCGCTATTTTGCTCTCGGGCACAAGGTTCAGCTCGAGATCGATTTCCGCGAGGGCTTGGTCAAATTTTTTCAGTTCGAGTAAAATCAGCGCCATAGCCAGATGAAGCTCGGGCATTTTCGGGTCGGAGCGCACGGCTTCCTGGTAGCCAGCGAGGGCTAGATCATACTTCTCCTGAATGACGTATTCTTGCCCGAGAGCCTGATGCAAGCGCGCAGAATCCGGATTGATCCTGGTGATTTGGCTGTAGGACCACCCGGAGAGCTTCGTCCAGGCGGTGCCGAGTTGATACGAGTATTCCGGTTCCTGCGGAGCCAACTCCACAAGCTTCTGGAATTCCTGGACGGCAGCTATCCAATTGTCTGTGGCCCCGCAAGCTTTCGCCAGCTGCAGATGGGCTTGGGGCTCCTTCGGCATCAGGACGACGGCGCGCTTGAGTTCTCGCACAGCATCGGGATTTTTGTGGAGTGCCAACAGACTAGAGCCAAGCAGCAATCGCGAGGGCCCATAATTCGGCTGAAGAGAAAGCGCCTGACGAAATCGGGTGACCGCTTCCGCATGGTTGCCGCGCAACTGAGCAAGCACACCGAGGTTGTGGTAGATGAGCGGGTGTTTGATTCCCTGCCGAAGCGCATCGGAGAAGACTTTATCGGCGGAATTCAGATCGCCGGACTTCAGCGCCTGAACGCCCGCGGCGATTTTTGTTTCGAGGGCGGGTGGCAGGTTCTCTTGCGCGAGGGTACTGGCTGCGATCCAGAAAAACGGCAAGAGCAAGAGAATGATTCCAAGGCGCGGTGGTCTCAATGGAAGTACGGCAGAGAGCACCGGCTTGGGCCAGACAGTCGACATCGCGATTCTTGCCGCGAATCCGGTACTCCCGCCGGCTAGAATCGAGCGCGTGTGATTGAAAGGGGCAACCATGCAGAAAACGCTGGTGGACGAGAAACAGTATAAAACAGTGCGACCTTCGGGTCCCATAGTAATTGTTTAAGCGCTTACGTATAATCGTGCGGGCGACTTTTTACATCCTTTCTGAAGACAGGCTCAGATATTGGTTGACTATGCGATGGCGCCGGCCGATTCCCGTTGCGGTCCTGACCGTTTTCTTGTGCGCTACGCATTTTGGCTTTGCCAACCCCAGGCAAAACCACGCGACTGAAAGAGATCAAAAAATCCTACAGATTCAACAGTTGATCCAGGATCACGATCTGGAAGAAGCCAGCCGCGAAATCCTTGAAGCGGCGAAACAGTATCCTTCAGACGCCGGTTTCGACAACCTGCTGGGCATTGTCGAGGCACAGCAAGGCAACTACACTGCGGCAGAAAAGAGTTTTCATCAAGCGGTGAAGAGGGAGCCGAAATTCACCGGCGCTTCCCTGAATTTGGGGCGGCTTTATCAAGAGAACTCTGCCGTGGATTCGAATGCGCGGCGGAAGGCACTCGAAGTTTACTCGGGAGTGCTGGCGTACGATCCCAAGAACGCGGAGGCAAATTACCAGAGCGCCGCGCTGCTGTTGCAACAAGGTAAGTACGGGGATTCGCTTGAGCACATTTCACGGCTGCCGGAAGAAAGCCAATCCGACGCGCAGGTTTTATCCATCCTTTGCGGAGACTACGCTGGGCTTGGCGTCAGCGGGCGGACGGAGGATGCTGCGGCGCGTCTGCTCTCTGGTCCAAATTTCTCCGTGCCGGATGCGCAACAAGCGTTGTTGGGCCTGAGAGCCGGAAAGCGCGACGACCTGGTTATTTCTCTTCTCGAGAGCTTGCAGAAACGGCAGCAGTTGCCGCTTGAACTGCTGCGCGCGCTAGGTTTGGCTTACGAAGGAACGGGCAGGCTGGGGGAGGCGCGAGCGGCGCTGGAAAAATCCATCGCACCGGAAAGTCTTAAGGTTGGTTCGTTACTGGAGTTGGCACGGGTCGCGCGCAAACAGCAGGATTATCAGGGCTCGCTGGGTTACCTGGCCCACGCGCGAGATCTCGAGCCCAACAACGCCAGCATCCATTACTATTTTGGCCTAGTGTGTATGGACCTGAACCTCGTGGCGGAAGCGCGGAATTCCTTCGAGAAGGCCGTACACATCGAGCCTGAAAATCCGGAGTACAATTATGCGATGGGGGCGACTTCAACGTTCCGGCACGACCCGGGAGAGGCTGTGCCGTACTTCGAGAAGTACCTGAGGCTGAAACCACAGGACCCGCGTGGAAAGCTGGCGCTGGGGGCAGCGCTTTTCCGTGCGAAAGATTATGACGCCGCCATTCCGCGACTGAAGGAAGCTGCCATGATCCCCGAAATCGCGACGACGGCTCATTACTACCTTGGGGCCATCGCGCTGCAGGACCGCCGGCTCGATGAAGCTCACATCGAGCTGGAACAAGCATTGAAGAGCAAACCAGATTATGCGGATGCTTTGGCTGAACTGGGCCAGTACTATTTGGTGGAGAGAAATTACTCGCAGGCAGAGAAACAACTTCGACGCGCGCTGGAGATCGACGCGGATCACTACTCGGCAAACTTTTACCTGCTGACGCTTTATACGCGCACCGGGGATGCGCGGCAGGAAGCACAGTCTAAACGCTTCGATGATCTCAAGAAACTCCTGGCGGAAAAGACGCAGGAATTCCTGCGCATCGTTGAAGTACGGCCTCTTGAAACTCCATGAAGACGCTTCCCGTCATGTTCCCGTTTCAGATTTTCCCTTCCGGGCTGCGCGTTTCTCGGTTGCTTGCGCTGGCGGTTATGATTTGTTCGGAAGCGCATGGCCAAACTTCAGCGCTGACCGAGTGTACCCAAGCCTTTTATCGCGGAGACTACGTGCGGGCCGCGGAGGTAGCAGAGAAACATCTGCGCCACCATCCAGGTGATGCTCCCGTTCGCATAGTTCTTGCACGGGCCCACCTTGCCGAGGGTAAATTCCAGCAAGCGTTTGAGGGTTTTCACAAAGTTCTGGCATCCGATCCGAAGAACATTGATGCGCTCTATTACTTGTCGATCATTGCCCGGGAGCTTTCCCATCGGGAGTATGAAAGGCTTTTCTCGCTTGCACCTGACTCCCATCGGGTCCATCAGCTCCTCGGCGAGGCGGCGTTAGCAGCCGAGAATAGGAGTGAAGCGGAGGAAGAATTCCAGAAGGCATTGAAAGCCAATCCACGGTCCATCGAAGTGTCCACGGAATTAGCTGAACTGAAGCGCTCGCAATCAAAATTTGATGAAGCGATCGTCTATTACACACAGGCGGAACAGATCGGCCCGTTGAACTATGAAATCGCCTATGGCTTGGGCGCTTGTTATACCTACAAGCAGGAGTACTTCCGGGCGATCGAATGGCTGCGCAAGGCTGTCGCTTTGGCTCCAGATTCCGCGGCAGGCCGGTTTGCGCTCGGGAACGCGCTGTTTCAAAATGGCCAGCCCGAAGCGGCCATCCCGGAATTGAACGTTTCGCTCCAGCACGAGCCACGGATGAAACAAGCATATTTCCTGCTCGGACGGGCCTATTCGAAAATCGGCCGTCTGGAAGAAGCTAAGGCCGCTCTTAGGATGTTGGACGAACTAAACCGTGCTGAAATACCGGGTCAAGAAAAGGGTTCCGCCGGCGACGCCAATCCAAACCTGGCACGCCCTAAGTAGACTCAAAGAGGATCTCCATGGCTTGAATGTTTCCGCAGCAAGCTTATTTGGAAACTTTCACCAGCACTACGCCGTGCGTCGGCACTTCGGCCGAGTAGGAGTTCTGCACCGTGCCGAGATCCTTGTGATCCAGAAAGTCGCGGAGTTTCGCGGAGGCGGGCGCGCCGATGGATTTAAAGTCGAGCGTCATCTTAGTGGCCGATTCGCTGCGATTGCCGTGCAGCCCGAAGAGAGAATCCGCGCGCGCATGCAGAAGATTTTGAGAAGGCGCCGAGGGAAGCGAAACTGTGGCTCGCCCACGTAGATCGCCGCTGAACGGCTTGCATCCGTCAAGTTTCCTTTGCGCCCCTTGCCTCCGTCTGCGATTCTCCACTATATTTCGCCCGGCAGTGCGGAAAGAAGAGGATGATCTTTTGAAGCAAGCTGCAGGTCTGCAGGCGCCCTTGGTGCCGAGGAGACGGTGGGGCATTGCCTTGCTCCTCGGTTTCGGCGTACTCGTGAATTATTTCGATCGAGTGAATCTTTCCGTTTCCCGAGATGCGCTGCAAGCTTCGTTTGGAATCTCCGCGGTGATGTTCGGTTATCTGTCAAGCGCTTACAACTGGCCCTACGCATTGCTTCAACTGCCTTCCGGGCTGCTGCTGGATCGCTTTGGGGTCCGCCGGGTAGGCATCATCAGCACGGTGATTTGGAGTGTCGCTTCCTTCGCTGCGGCCATCTCCACGGGCCTTGGAGGTTTGTTTGGAGCGCGATTCCTCCTGGGGATCGGCGAGGCTCCCACATTTCCGGCCAATGCGAAAGCCACCGGCTACTGGTTCCCCAAGGACGAACGCAGTCTGGCCACGGCCATGTTTGACGCCGCGGCGAAATTTTCTTCGGCGATTGGAATACCGTTGCTAGGCCTCTTGTTGCTGTATTTCGGCTGGCGGTGGAATTTTGCGGCGACAGGCTTCATCAGTCTTCTGTATTTTGCGCTGTTCTATGGCTTCTATCGAAATCCGAGCGAGGATAAATTACTGACTGTCGCGGAGCGGGAGTTCATCGCCGCGGGCGGAGCGCAGCCGGAGGATCGCGTCAGAGCCGCGAAAGGAGCCCCTCTCGTTTACTTGATCCGGCAACGTAGAGTGTGCGGCTTGGCCCTGGGTTTCGCGTCCTACAACTACACTTTCTATCTGCTTTTGACCTGGCTGCCGTCTTATCTTTCCACCACCCTCCACGTGGACTTGCTTCATTCGGCGCTCTATACCAGCGTGCCCTGGCTGTTCGCCACGTTCACTGACCTGGTGGTGGGTGGCTGGCTCGTGGATTCATTGATACAGCGCGGTTGGAACCCGGTCCGTGTTCGTCAAGTCGTGCTCATCGGCGGAACGGCTCTTGGCCTGGGGATTCTCGGCACGGCGCACGCACACAGTCCCGCCACCGCTCTTTTCTGGATAAGCATGTCTATCGGCGGATTGTCGGCCGCGTCGCCGGTAGGATGGTCGATCCCCTCGCTGATTGCTCCGCGAGAAAGCGTCGGCACCTTGGGGGGAATTCTGAATTTTTGCAATCAGCTAGCCGGAATTGCTGCGCCGATTGCGACAGGATACATCGTGCAGGCGACGCATTCTTTTTCTGGAGCGTTCGCGGCCGCAACCGTTTTTCTGCTGATCGGTATCGCAGGGTATGTTTTCCTTTTGGGGAATATGGCGCCGATTCCCGATCCCGAGCCAGTCTGAGCAGGCATATTAGTGCGACGCGGCGTAGTGTTTCGCCGTATTTGTTCGCGAGTTAAACACATCGAAACTTCCATCGGCCGAGGCTGTCAGCTTCAGATAGTTGGCGGCATCTTGGGGTCCCGAGAGATTGGCGATGAACGGTTCAGGAGAATTGTGCGCAGGGCCGCCCTCTTCGGAAAAATGCAATTGCCACAGATCTTCAAGGTGCGGCGATGCCTTGATGATGTCCCAGGTGGAAGGTGTTCCGCCCTTTTTTGCGCCATTGTCCATGATGGCCACGCGAGGATCGATTCCGTACACCAGTGCGGGGCTGCTGCTCTGAAGCCAGCCGTGGTGAGAGACGATATAAACATCGATTTTGCCGAGCTTGTTCCGGGGACACATCATTTCCATCTCTTTGTCCCACGTCAGGTCGCCCAAGTCCAAAAGTTTGAGCTTGCCGAAAGTGATCAGCGTTCCCAGAGAACGTGGATTTTCGGTTTGGTCGGTGGGGCGCTGCTCGGATTTTTTGCAGGCGGAGTTTTCTGCGCCCGCACCCGGCAATGGTTTGTCAATCAGCGCGCCGTCCGAACTCACTACGCTTACGCGCATACCCGGAATTGGCAGAAGATCGCCGGGCTTGGCGGTAATCCGCTTGAACTTTCCCGTTCCCAAAACTTGCTGGTAGGCCTTCCAGTCTTGCACGGTTGGTCCGTTCGTGGTTTCGCGGTTTTCGCCGTGATCGATGAAAGTTCCTACCGGGATTCGGGCCACGAGTTGCGGTACGCCTCCCACATGGTCGTCGTGAAAATGTGTAATCAGCACGTAATCAATCTTGCTGATCCCGGCCAGTTTTGCCGCGGCGACGATGCGATCGGCATCGCGACCATCGTTGCCAGGCCAGCCCGTATCAATGAGCAGCGACTGTCCTTCCGGAGTGACGAAGAGTGTGGCCTGGCCGCCTTCCACGTCGACAAAATAGATCTGCAGTGTCCTACGGCTCTCGGGCGCCGACACAGCAGGAGCCACCGGCGTCAGAAATAAGCTCAGGAGTCCCGAAAATGCCGAGATACGAAGGGATAGTCGCACGACCTGACGCAATCCGATGCTTGAAAAGAAATTCCTCTTCATATTTTGAACTCCTATCCCAATCTCCACGGCGGCCGAGCTCTCGAATCTCCGCCTCCAACAAACGGCCCATACTTTAACGCACATCCTGCGGTTTCTGAAACGACTAGAAAAACTTTTCATTTGAATTCAGAACCGGAATTATTTCTGTACAATGCCCGAGGCTAGTCGTCTTATGATTCGGATGGCGCGAATCCTAGGAAGCGGACGGGGAACAAGAAAACTATACGCGGGGGAAATCGTGAAGAATCGCCGCGGATTTATCCAGACCACCTTGGCCGGTACTGCCGGGCTTATCTTTTCACGGTTCTCGGGGATTTCAACTGCGGCGGCGCAAAGTGTCGATTCTCGAGTGGAAATCCTTCTCGACGAATCGATTGGCACGATTTCGCCCAATCTCTACGGCCACTTCACGGAGCACTTGGGCGGCACCATCTACGATGGCGTGTGGGTCGGCGCAAAATCCAAGGTCCCCAATTTCGACGGCATCCGCAAGGACCTTGTTGACCACATGAGGAAGATCAAGGCCCCCGTCGTTCGCTACCCGGGTGGATGCTTCGCGGACAGCTATGACTGGCGAGATGGCATTGGCCCTTCTGAGAAGCGCCCGCGACGAACGAACTTCTGGCTTGAAGCGGAGAACGACAAATCGCCGGCCAATCACAAGTATGATCCCAACGAATTCGGCACCAACGAGTTTGTCCATTTCTGCAAACTCAGCGGGGCGGAGCCGTATCTCGCTGCCAACGTTCGCAGCCTGCCCGCCTCGGAATTTTACCGGTGGGTTGAATACTGCAATTCTCCGGCAGGCAGCACCACGCTTGCCGAGGAGCGCGCCAAGGCCGGCTCTGCGCAACCGTACAACGTGCGCTACTGGGGCGTAGGAAACGAATCCTGGGGATGTGGAGGAAACTTTACCCCTCAAGAGTATGCCGTTGAATTCCGAAGATACTCGGCCTGGCTCCCTCACTACGGCCAACCGTTGTCCTTGATCGCCTCTGGTCCTAACTCGAACGACTGGGGCTGGACGCGCGGCTTCTTCGAGGAAATTGTTCGCAAGGGGCCTTCGCAGCTCGGCGGCATCTACGGTTGGGGGCTTCACCATTACGCGTGGAATCTTAGCCGTGGACGAACAGCCGATTGGGAAAAAGGAAAAGGGGACGCCATTCAATTTGATCCCGTGGACTGGTACGAGATTCTGCGAGAAGGTGAACGTGTGGAGGACCTCATTTTAGGGCACTGGCAGGTCATGAGTGAATTCGACCATGAGCACCACGTTAAGCTCGTCGTAGACGAATGGGGCCCGTGGTACCGTCCCGGGAGCGAGGCAACGCCCGGGGACATTCTCGAACAAACTCCGACGCTCCGGGATGCCGTGTTCAGCGGCATGACCCTCGACATTTTTAACCGGCACGCCGGCAAACTACACATGGCCAACTGCGCGCAGCTCATCAACTGCCTGAACAGTTTGTATCTTGCTCACGAAGACCGGTTCGTGATCACGCCGGTAGGCTATGTTTTCGAAATGTACGCTGGCCATCAGGGAGGAGAATCGCGGCGAACGATTTTCTCAGCTCCTTCCGTGCAGTACGACCGAGACGGCAAACCGGCGACCTTCTGGGGACTAAGCGGTTCCGCTTCTCTCCATGGCAAAGATTTACTGGTAACCGTCGTGAATCCGCACACGGCCCAAGCTCGCGAAGCTGAAATTACAATTCGGGGAGGCTTCGCCAGCTCCGCTATGGCAACGACTTTGTCGCATTCTGACATTCACGCGCGAAATACTTTCGATAATCGTGAAGCCCTGATTCCTCAAAAGAAGGAGAGCGTCGTCCGGAACGGGGTTGTAGTTCACACTTTTCCAGCAGCTTCGGTGACGGCGTTGTCCATTCACTTGACGTGATCGGATCGGATCGTTGCCGCTCCTACGTTCAAAGTGATTTTTTTTAAGGAAGCCGCGCCTACAGGATACGCGCTGGCGCACCGGAAGCGGGCGCCCGCAGGTCCATCCAAGTTTCAGCGTTCGAGCGAAAGAGGCGCGTAACGTCTCGCTGAATGTCACCCCGCGTGACGCCCCGGCCGTCCTCCGACAAAAGTCTGTAGGTGTCGGAGAGGACGCGCGCCAGCGTCCTGCGAGTGTTGTTCCATTTGTAGATGACTTGCTCGAGCACGCGGGCATCGGAATGTTGCGGAATGAAACTTGTTCCCAGCATCTCGATGCGTTCGCGAGTGATCTCCTCCACAATCGAAGGATTGTTCAGAAACCACCAGCAGCCGAACGGCATCAAGTTGCTGAACTTCCGCGCGTAAACGCAAAGTTCATGCTGGTTCTCCCGGCTGAGCACGCTCACCAGAAAGCGATTAGCTGGAAACTCGCGGCACAGATTTTCCAGCGCCCGCAGGTCCGCTCTGCCCACCCCGTCGCCCGCCAAACGCAGCGATGGATTCACCTGCTTGCGCACCCCAATCATGAGCGAGAGCGGCAGATTCCATTCGCGGCAAGCAGGCAGCACCGCTTCTTTCAGCAATCGATTGCCGGTAGTCTCCTTGGGGAATTCGAAAGTGTCCGGCAGCGAGACCGCCATGTACACGGGTTGCATGCGTTTGTACCAGTCCGCCAAGAACCGCCGCACTTCCGCCGCGGACTTCCCCGATGCCTGCTCGTCAACCCGGTAGCCTTGTGCGGCCAACGCCTGCCAATGCGCAGGCCAGTTGCACAAAATTCGATCCAGCCGCAACACTGCGTGAAATTGCCGGTGGCTCGCAACCCCCTTCAACCAGACTGCTGCTTCCTCCGGATCGAGTGGATCATTTGTCATCACCACCGTGCTCACGCCCGCCATCTCCAACACTGTGCGAATGTGCGCTTCGATGGTTTGCGCTTTGAAGAATGATCTTGCCTCCGCCAGGTCCGGACGATCTGTGGGCAGGTGGAATGCCTTGAGCACGGCGATTACCCCACGCGTAGCTTCCGAGACGGGAGTATTTTCGACGAAGAGCGTCCGCCAAATGGCATCGGCTTGGTCGCGCCTGGAGAGCGACCAGTACTCCTCGGGCTTGGTGTCGGAAGATCGGAAGAATTCAGCTTCGAGATAATGATAGGTCAGCAGTTCGTCGATGCCCCACAGCCCAAGCTTGCCGAATGCGGGAGCAAACAAGTGCGTGTGAATGTCGACAAATTGCGTGGTTGCGAGTACATCCTGCACAGTCGAGGAAATCTGCGCTTCTGTGAGGAGATCGCCATCTTTGGAAACCGGAGTCTGGCCCGTTGATTTGAGAAATGCGGCTCTCATTCCTTGCACCCACTCTTGCTGCTCTTACCTCTAGTTATTTCGCCGTGCGCGTGGCTCGTGTGCCGCGGGCGGACGCCTTTTGTCAGGTTGGTATGATGCCTCGACTTACGATTCGAGCTGTTGTCCCGCCGAGGTCATGAATTCCAGAGAATACAAACCGTTCGCCGGGCTGTCAAATTGTAAGAGCTGAAGATAATATTCAGCGGAACTTAACGAATGTCAACGGCATCCTTCCAGCGGACTGATAGTCTACCGGCGCAGGAGTATATGTGACAGGCTTTAGGGTGAACATCCTTCCCTAGGGGCGGGGCACGTTTCTCAACTCAGGCGCAATGTCGTACGCCTTCTCGAACTCTGCGCGAGACTCCTCCTCTTTTCCTTCCTGATGGAGGGCCAATGCAAGATTGTAGTGCGCTTCCGCATAGCGCGG
>DATNLB010000657.1:0-6438 GCA_035603095.1 Candidatus Acidiferrales bacterium | reverse complement strand
AAAGCTGGGAGAGCAATAAACAAGAAAACTACGAATAGGAAAGTACGTTTCATGGAATCTCTTTCTCCTGAAAAGGATTAGTCGCGCGGCATCCAAGCCGCAGCTCGAGTTGATCAGCGAATGTTAGGGGAGACGGCGGCGCGCTAAACGGCCGCGGGGATGGAGCGAGGAGGAGGGGAGAGAGGTTCGATGGAACGCGGAAAACCCAAGGGCTTCGCCAATTCGATCGGCGACTTGATCGCGGCCGACGCGGCGACTGCTGCGGGTGGGGGCAGCACGAAAGCAATCGAGGTAAGCAGCGAGCGGTCAGAATCATGACAGCAAGACATGCTGCAGGCCATCATTCCGGACATGTCATGCCCGCAATCCATGTGATTCGCATGTTCGGCGGGAGTTTTCTGGTGATGGTGCGCGGGAATCGGGCATTGACCGGAGGTGCAGCAGGCGGATTGATACGACGACCATGCAGCTCCGGCGAGCGGCGCGTAGAGCAAAACGACTACGAGCAAGCAGATGCTTGCGGAAATCGAACGGCGGCGATCGTGACGCGCAGTTTCCATATCGTCTGGGCACCGATATCTATTGTCACGTACTATAGCGTGAAGCGCCATAGTTTGCAAGCCCTACCAAAGATGGCTGCCAACTCGTCCATTTACCCTACGCCAGATGCTCCTGCTATTCGCGGCGTGTCCGCCGATTCGGCGGCAGCCACCGCGAACTCTTGCGGCCGGGGCCATCTTGACTTAGAGTGCGGTGCGTCGCAGACTCGAACCATGGCGCACAGTTATATTAAGTTGGATTTTGGCACGGACGAGGAAAAGGCGCAGCAGGCGCGACACAAGCTCGACGGCTGGAAGCAGGCATTTCGCCTGGACAAGAGGCTGCTCTACAAACTTGACCGTCCGGAGAGCGACGCGGGGGAAGCTGGTTCGAAGCCCGAGCCGGTTGAGAAGCCTGCGCCTGCCACCAAATCAAAGGGAAAGACGGCAGCCAGTCCCAAAACAAAAGCGGTGGCCAAAGCAAGCAAACCGGCTGAAGAGAAATCAGCGTCAGCGGCCAACGGGAAAGTGGGGTTGCTGGTCAGGCTCTATTTTTCATCGCACGAGAAGCTTTCTGAGCAGCGCTGGCTCGAGCGCATCCCGTCGGAGGAACCTTTCAAGAGCGCTTCACCGAAAGTCGTCCATCACAGCGATCCGGAATTCGAATCGACGGACAAGCAATTCGAAGCTCTTGAGTGATTTGACGGCGGCAAGGATTTCGCGATTTGTGATTTCGAGGCCAAATTGGCTGCAGATTTCGGGGCACAGGGTTTTGCCAAAAACACCAATTTGGACTGAGCCCGTTGGAAATCCGGTATAATTCAGTTCTGCGAAGGTTCGAAGTCCAACTCGAGGGCAGAACGAATGGCGTTACAAACGCGCGTCAAACTGGCAAAGCTTGACGCCCCCAAGGTTCACGGCCTCGATCACGACACCCTGATTCGCATTTACCGCACGATGTTCCTCTCGCGGCGGCTTGACGACCGCGAAATTCAACTGAAACGCCAGAACAAAATCTACTTCCAGATTTCCAGCGCCGGCCACGAAGCGGTTTGCGCCGCGATGGGGCTGTTCCTGCGCCCGGGCGTCGACTGGATTTATCCTTATTACCGCGACCGCGCGCTCTGCCTCATGCTCGGCGTAACCCCTCTGGAAATGCTTCTTGCGGCAGTGGGAGCGAAGGACGACCCCAGCTCCGGCGGCCGGCAGATGCCCTCGCATTGGGGCCAGCCCAAGCTGAACATCGTCAGCAAGTCCTCCTGCACAGGCACGCAATTCGTGCAGGCCGTGGGCGCTGCCGAAGCCACGCTTTATTACGAGGGGCGGCCGAAGGCGCTGACCCAAGCGAAGAACGCACCGCTCGGCGAATACGTCAATCACCAGCGCGAAGAAATCGTCTATGTTTCGGGCGGAGAAGGGGCGACCAGCGAGGGCGAGTTCTGGGAATCCTTGAACGTCGCGTGTGGCAAGAAGCTTCCTCTTCTCTACCTGGTGGAAGACAACGGCTACGCCATCTCCGTGCCGGTGGAAGTTCAGACGGCCGGCGGGAGCATCTCGAAACTTGTGCGAGGGTTTCCCGGGCTGCACGTGGCGGAATGCGACGGCACCGATCCCATCGAGAGCTACTCCGTTTGCAAGGAAGCGGTGCAGTACTGCCGCGACCGCCGCGGCCCCGCGCTGATCCATGCGCACGTTACGCGCCCCTATTCGCATTCCCTTTCCGATGACGAAAAACTTTATAAGTCCGCCGAGGAACGCGAAGAAGAGGCGCGCCGTGATCCGATTTCAAAACTTGCGCTTTTTCTGGTGCGGGAAGGCATCCTCGATCAGAAGCAGATTGAGAGTCTGGAATCGGAAATCGACAATAAAGTCCGCGAGGCCGCCGACCAGGCGCTGGCCGCAGAAGAGCCGTCCATCGATTCGATTCGAATGAACGTGTATTCGCCGGACGTGGATCCCACTTCCGCCGGGTTCGAAGCGGAACCCCAATTGCACGGCGCGCCGAAAACCATGGTTGAAATGGTCGCGTTGACCCTTACGGACGAAATGGCGCGCGACGAACGCGTCACCGTTTTCGGCGAGGACGTCGCCGACGCCAGCCGTGAAGACAACCTCAGGCACGTGAAGGGAAAGGGCGGCGTTTTCAAGGCCACCGCGGGATTGCAGCGCAAGTATGGCCACGACCGGGTATTCAATACCCCGCTCGCGGAAGCCAGCATCGTCGGGCGCGCCCTGGGGATGGCCACGCGCGGGTTGAAGCCCGTCGCGGAAATCCAGTTCTTCGATTACATTTGGCCGGCCATGATGCAGATTCGCGATGAGTTGTGCGTGATGCGCTGGCGTTCGAATGGCGCGTTCAAGGCGCCGGTGGTCATTCGGGTGGCGATCGGCGGCTACCTCACAGGCGGCGGGGTGTACCACAGCCAGAGCGGCGAATCGATTTTTACCCACTGCCCGGGCCTGCGGGTGGTGATGCCTTCCACGGCGCTGGACGTCGCGGGCCTTTTGCGCACGGCCATCCGCTGCGACGACCCGGTGATGTTCCTCGAGCACAAACATCTCTACCGCCAGCCGTACAACCGTTCGGAGCACCCCGGGCCCGATTTTACGATTCCTTTCGGCAAGGCCCGCATGGTAAAAGAGGGCAACGACCTCAGCATCATCACCTACGGCGCGGTGGTCCATCGCGCGGAAGTCGCGGCGGCGCAACTGGAGCGCGAAGGCATCTCCGTTGAAATCGTCGACTTGCGTTCGCTATCGCCCTATGACTGGGAGGCCATTGCGGCGACCGTTCGAAAGACGCACCGGGTCATCGTGGCTTACGAAGATATGCTGAGCTGGGGCTATGGCGCGGAGATCGCGGCGCGCATTGCGGACGAGCTCTTCGAGGAGCTGGATGCCCCGGTCCGGCGGGTTGCGGCCATGGATACGTTCTGCGCGTACCAGCCCAAGCTGGAAGACGTGATCCTGCCCCAGACGAGCCACATTGCGGCGGCGGTGAAGCAGCTTCTGGAGTATTGAGCCGATTGGCCTTAGACTATTCCGCCGGGAAACTTTTTCGGGTGCCTTTACGTACTTACAGGTAGGGAAGCCAACAACATCGTCCTGTGGGGGTGACCGAATGACTTGCGTAAGCTGCCAAAAAGACATCGCTGTGGGTTCGCGGTTTTGCTACAACTGTGGGGCCAAGCAGCCGGAAACTCCCGCGCCAGGCCTCTCACCGGAGACGGGCGGCAAGCGGAAGCTGATGCGTTCAAGCACCGACAAGAAGATTGCCGGCGTGTGCGCTGGCTTGGCCGACTATTTTGACCTGGATCCCACGATCGTCCGTGTCGTGTGGCTGCTGGCCATACTCGTTGGCGGGACAGGCGTGCTTGCTTACCTCGTGCTTTGGATCGTGCTCCCCGTGGCACCGGCTGGCGTGATACCGACCTCGGCGACTGTGGTTTCTTAAGGTGCCAACAAAAACCACTCGCACAGATCATTGAATTATGATTCAGTTTCCGACCTGCACGTGAAGCGCGGGTTAGGGCCAGACTGGCGGTGTTCCTAAGGGAATATCGCTCTTACCTTTAGGAAAGTTCAATACTCCGTCGCAGCTTTCACACTCCTTGCACTAACGGAAACCAAGCTGAGGCGCCGTTTTACGGCGTGCTGAAAAACTCCCACATGACTGGTGCTGTGGCGGCCTCTGCGGGCAGCTTCGTCACTCCTAGCCCTTCGAGCGTCAGGCGAAGAACGCTTTGATGTTGGTAGAAAGCGATGGACTTGTAGCTGCGCTTGGCCGACGGACTGACGATGATAGCGGCTACGTGGCCGCCACCGGAAGTGAGGTCGAGAGTGTTGGCCTCGTCGAACACGATGATGAGCAGGCCATCGATCTGAAACTGCGGGCTGTGAATAAGCGGATCGATATTGGTCTTGAGCCACGTATCGGCGGTGCTGAGCGGGCAATCGTGCGCGTCATTGCAAAGATTGGGGACGATGAAGGAATAGCTGGGAAGGTTGGCGGTGTTCAGATCGGCGGCGAGTTGACTGAAGGGCACGAGGTTTTGCACTTGATTGGCATCGTTTTGCACGTCGGTGAAATAGGCGAGCGGATTGTGGCGGACGGCGTAACGGCCGGTGTCGCTGCCGGTGTAGCCGACCGATGGAAGATCTTCGGCGTAAGACTTCCAGGTTTTGCCAGCGGCGAGAAGGTTGCGGACGACGTTGTTTGCGTCGACGGGAAAGTTGTGCGGCGTGACGGCGTCGGTGAGCGAGAGCGGCGCGAGAGTCTGTCCGGTGCTGAGCTCAAAATAGTTTGGACTCGAAGGATGGGCGTTGGCGAAGTAATTTGTCGCCAGGCCGTACTGGTTGGCGAGGCTGTTCAAGTAGGGCATCGCGGGATTGGCGATGACGTCACTGTAATTGGCGTTTTCCTCGACGACAATGAAGACATGGCCAAACCGCACGCTCACCTGACCGGGCGGCGGCGGGGTGCTGGCTACCTGTCCCACGCAACCGGCCACGGCTAAGACGCAGAAGGCAAACGCGAGCAATCGAAACCGGGCGGCGGACAAAATGATGTGTAAGCGGGATGCGTACATATGTTTAGACCTATGTATTGAATTTTTCTTAGAGAATTCGGCCGGTGAGCCGCTCCAGATGGCCCCGACCACTCTATTGAGGCACCTTCTGATTCTGGCTTATTCACCGGTGACCGTCTGTCCAGTTTGGAACACCCACGCCGGAAGGAAGGGTAAATGCTCTTGTTTCCGAAACTTGTGCTGGACGTTCCTGGCAACAATGCCCTAGCGGGCACGCGATCCATTCTAAGGGAATCGATGACGGTCACTTCTCGATTATCTGAAGATAGGCTGGGTTAACGGGCTAGGGACTGGGCCCAAGTGGCGAACGCCTGCCATGCGCCTGTTTTGCCGATGGGGATTCTTATCTGTTGCACGAAAATAAGGAATGCTCCCGCCCAAAGCGTCGCGCGGTGAACCTTGCGCGTGGACCACAAGTCGTAAGCCACCAGGATGAACACGAAGATGTAGGAGAACAGCGCTCCCATAGCCGGCGGATTTCTATCGATAATGGCGAGTGGCCAACGCGCGATGGCGGCGATCATCAGTGCAACCGTAGCGACGAGGATGAGGCGCTTGTGCGCGGGCGGATCGGAGCGGGCGCGGAAGGCAAAAAAAACTAGCGTCGCAAAAATCAGCATGTCCGTCATGGGAATGACATAGAACAATTTCGGATCCAGGCTTGGAGGGCCGCCGTGGCGGACGAGCGAATCGGTGGCCGCCAAAACGCCCAGGGTTACCATGAGACACGCCAGAAGGAAGCCCGCGACGCCCAGGCGGCGATGGATGTCCACGCGGCCGGCCGAGACCAGGGAGGTCTGCGTGACGAGCAAGAGGATCCAGCAGGAGAATGCCGCCCCGTGCAGGTGAATGATCAGGCTGGGCAGCGGCGCGTGGAACACTCCGGCGAGATAGTAGGTGCGCGCAAACCCCACGAAAACGGTTGCCAGGATAAGCAGGGCCATGGCCGAGAAAAATAGATGATCGTAACGGCGGCCTGGCAGGCCAATGGAGGGCTCGGTGGGATTGCTTGGATGCGCTACGGCTATGGCCATCGTTCCTCTTTGACCGCGTGTTTTGACCGAGATTTCTTGGAGCCTCGGGGGGAGTTGAAACCAGTGTAGGGCAAGTTGACATTACATGGCTAGCGAAACCGGTGTTCACGCATGCGACACAAAATGCGCCTTCCCGAGCCAGTTTGCATTCAATTCCCTGCCAGGCCGGGTTACAGAATATTTCCGGTAAATGCGCGAACCAGGCTTGAGTCCATTTCGATGGTCATGGGGGCCAGTCGGCCGTCTTCGAGCTCATGAACAAGTCTCGGGGCAACC
>DATNLB010000057.1:0-2966 GCA_035603095.1 Candidatus Acidiferrales bacterium | reverse complement strand
CAACTATGCAGAGGATGGCTCCTGGCTTCCGCCCAATGCCCCGATGGTCAACGGCAAAGCCGCGATCCGGGCCGGCTGGTTGAAGCTGATCGGCAGCCCGGGGTTCAACATCGACTGGCAGATCGACAAATTGGAAGTCGGCCGGGCTGGTGACCTCGCGTATACGATCTATACCTACCAGTTGGCTCTTGAGGGTCCCAACGGCAAGCCGATCGCCGACCACGGTAAGGATATGGCGATTTGGAAGAAGCAGGCGGACGGAAGCTGGAAGATGATAGCGGACACTTTTAACTCAGATCTGCCCTCAGTAGCTCCGGCTCCAGCGACGACTCATGAGACCCGGCATGGCACCACCAAACACCGTCAGGGCAAGAAACATCGTAAGACCAGATAGGCGGCACAGAGGCAAACCGCGCGAACGGAATCGGGTGCCGCGCACGCCGGTTTCGCGTGTGCGGGTTTAGAGTTAACTTCATCGCAACCTACAATCAGCATTGCTCGGCTCCTTTTCCCGAGTCTTGGTCGTCAAAAGGGGCGCCTACTCGGTCGAAGGAGCCGAGGCCGTGATCCAATCAACATTCGTTTAGGATTTGTCGTCCGGGCCAGCCGCAGTTGGAGGCAAAAGGGCGTATACTCTTAACTGCCGGAGGGCCAAAAAATTAATTCCGGCTCAGGCTGGTGTGCAGCGAGCTCGCTGATCCGTCCTTTCTCTTCCTCGACCAGCCTCAGAAATCCCGAAGTAATGATGATGGGCCACGGGCTTGTTCCTCGCATTTTCATAGTTATGAAAGCCATATTTTAACGCAGACACGGAATCTGCCAGTGACTTTGGGCGGGTCTTTAAGGGGCGTTGCAGGCAGGGAAAGCGGGGCCTACGCAACCTACAGTTAGTGTGCACAAAAAGCAGACGTTACGGCACATTTTGCCTGAACTGCGGAGCCGTTTTCAGAAGATGGTTCTGGAAAGTTTGAGCGGGAATGATGCGAGAAGTTGCCATGGAGGCAAAATGAAAGCGAAATTTTTTCTGATAACCGCAATGGTATTGTTGTTTAGCGGCGTCGCCTTTGCGCAGAGCGGGACCTGCGGCGGGATGAGCATCGGCGCCGGAGCGAACCTGAACGGCTTCGTTCCGTTCCCTGCGAGCAGCCTGTGGAACACCGACATCTCGGGGGCGAATGTGGACCTCAATTCCGCCAACATCATCAACTTCATCGGCTCGACCGTCACGCTGCATCCGGACTTTGGCGCCGGCATCTTCCAAAGGCAGACCATCGGGATTCCCTACCAGGTGGTGGCGGGCACGCAGGCCAAGGTCAACATTTCGCTCGGCACCTTCGCCAGCGAGAGCGATCCCGGGCCCATGCCGATTCCTTCCAATGCGCTGATCGAGGGCTATCCCAAACCCGGCAACGGCGACCGACATGTGCTGGTGCTCGAGAAAGACGGTTGCTGGCTCTACGAGCTTTACCACGCCGCCCTCAGCAAGAGCGGAAGCTGGAGCGCCGATACGGCCGTCGCGTGGGACATGACCATCAACGAGCAGCGTCCCTATACCTGGACCTCGGCGGATGCTGCGGGCTTGCCGGTCTTTCCCGGCCTGGCGCGGTACGATGAAGTCGCCGCAGGAGCCATCAACCACGCGCTGCGGTTCACCGTGCCGACGACCCAGAGAGCCTTCGTGGCCCCGGCGTCGCATTGGGCCTCCACGGTGACCAATACCAGCGCCCCGCCCATGGGCACGCGACTTCGTCTCAAAGCGAGTTTCGATATTTCGGGCTTCCCGGCCGATGACCAGGTGATCCTGACCGCGCTGAAAAAATACGGGATGATTCTGGCCGACAATGGCAGCGGTATCTTTATCAGCGGGACTCCGGACAACAATTGGAACAATTCCGACTTGAACCTGCTCAAAACCATCACGGCTGCAAACTTCGAAGTGGTGGCGATGGGAACCATCTATACCCCCGCCAACGTGCCCACCGGCGCTGCGCCCGTCATCAACAGCTTCACCGCCAACCCGTCGACCGTGCCTAAAGGAGGGGTGGTAACGTTGAGCTGGAATACCAGCGGAGCTGAATACAACATCATCTCGCCGCAGATTGGGGCAACGCGCGTCACTAGCCTGACCTTCAACCCCGCCGTTACCACGACCTATACCTTGTATTCAACAAATAAGTACGGCCGCTCCGCGGCAACCGTGACAGTAACCGTGCAATAAGATCGGCGGGGAGAGTCCGGGGGAACCGCTGTGCTATCGGGGCGAGTGGCACATTAGGCGAACCGCACGAAAGGAATCGGAAGCCGCACACGGCGGTTTCGCGTGTGCGGGTTTAGAGTCAACTTCATCGCAACCATGGGCCGGACAGCAATCGCACGACTCTCGGACACGGCCCAGGGCAAGCCCGCTGAAACGCTTGACTGCAAGTTCTCATTGTGAGAACCTAAGATTTCATGCGCATCATAAAACGAGGCGCTCTCGAACAGTTCTGGCAGCGACATCCGGACGCGAAGGCCAGCCTGGAAGCATGGTATGGGGTGGTGCGCAAGGCAAATTGGAAAACGCCGGCACAACGGAAACAGGTCTATCACCACGCTGACCTGGTAGGGCGGAGAACGGTGTTCAACATTGCCGGCAATAAATACCGGCTCATAGCGCGAGTGAACTACCAGAGCCAGCGAGTTTTCGTCTTGCACATATTGACGCACGCGGAATATGACAAAGGGGCGTGGAACCAATGAGCACTCCAACGATCGATCTCGACGAGAAAACCTACGGGCGACTGCTGGGCCGCACACTTCCCCATGTGCTGCACACGGAAGAAGAGTGTGAACGGCTCACGAAGGAACTGATGCGTCTTGACGAACGTGAAGACCTCTCGCCGGAGGAAACGGAACTTGCCGAATTGCTAACCGTGCTGATTGACGAGTATGAGGAGCGCCGATATCCCATCCGAAAAGCGAGCCCG
>DATNLB010000002.1:0-8938 GCA_035603095.1 Candidatus Acidiferrales bacterium | reverse complement strand
TGGCACTCCGGCAAATGAAGAAAGCCACACGCCTTCGATGAACTCCGATGGACGCTATGTGGCCTTCAGCTCGGCCGCGACGAATCTTGTGGAAAATGCGCCCCCGGGGCGCCAGGTCTATTTATTCGATACTTGCGCTGGGGCCGGGGATTCCTGCAAGCCCTCGACACATTTAATCTCCACCGATGCGAACGGAGCCTTGGTTGGAACGGAAAGCATTCTGCCTTCCGTCAGCTCTTCCGGACGCTTCGTCGCATTTCTGGCTATCACGCCGAGCCATTCCTCGAATCAGGTTTCTTCTCAATCGAAGACTTCCGCGAGCGGCGCCAATAGCGGCTTCCGTCAGGTGTTCCTCCGCGATACCTGTCTCGGTGCGACGAACTGCACGCCGAAGACGACCCGGATTTCGCTTCAGCCGGGTGATGGGGCAGCATCCGTCTCAAAGCCCGCCGGTCCAGCTTTGAGCAGTAATGCCGGGCACCTCGCCATCGTGAGCGGAGACGCCGCCACGCTCTTCACCCGTTCAGTTGCCGTTAATGATCGCGTCTTCCTGGCCATCGCGAACCAGCAGCATTAAGCTGGTTCAACATTGAAACTCAGCTTCAGTTGAACCGCACCTTGATATCCGGCCGCTTCTCCAGGTGTACCGAATCGATGAAGCGCACTTGCCGGTCGTCCAGCGTTAGAATCATGGAACTCGTGCGCACGCCTTCCCCGAAAAATCGCACACCCTTCAGCAGGTTCCCGTCCGTCACGCCCGTGCAAGCGAAAATCATTTTCTTGCCCGGGGCCAGATCTTCGGTGTCGTAAACACGCTTCAAATCCTTCACGCCCATTTTTGCCAGGCGTTCCGCGTGCTCCGGTTTGCTGACCACCAGCCGCGCAAGAATCTGTCCGTTCAAGCAGCGCAGCGCCGCGGCCGTCAGCACGCCTTCCGGCGCGCCGCCCGTGCCCATCACCGCATGTACGCCCGTCCCAATCACTGCGGCGGAAATTCCGGCCGAGAGGTCGCCATCGCCAATCAGCCGGATGCGTGCACCCGCGGTGCGTATCTCTTCAATGAGCTTTTCGTGCCGTGGCCGGTCCAGTACGATCACCACGAGATCATCCACGTCCCGGTCCAACCGCTTGGCAATGGCCTTCAGGTTGTCGGCCACCGGCGCATCCAGGTCCACCGCGCCTTTGCACGACGGCCCCACTACCAGTTTTTCCATGTATAGGTCGGGCGCGTGCAGCAATCCGCCTCGTTCGCTGGCCGCCAGCACCGCGATGGAGTTCGCCGCGCCGGTCGCGCACAGGTTCGTTCCTTCCAGTGGATCCACGGCGATGTCCACTTGGGGAAATAATGCTTTCGGAGCGTGCGTTGCCAGCCCTACTTTTTCGCCGATGTACAGCATCGGCGCCTCATCCCGCTCGCCTTCACCAATCACGATCGTTCCGTCAATCTCCACCGAGTCCATCGTTTTGCGCATCGCTTCCACGGCGACTTCATCGGCGTGGTGCCGGTCGCCGAATCCCATGGTGCGCGCCGCGGCAATCGCCGCGTTTTCCACCACGCGCAAAAAATCCAGGCTCAGTTGTTCTTCCATCCGTCCCTCTCCCCAATTCTCTGTAGCGCCGGCATCCTTGTCGGCGATTTTCTCTTAGCCTCGCCGTTCGAACGCGCGCGTCATCATAAGCCAAAGCGCAGTTACCCGTCGACCATTTACGATTCGCTAGCCATCCCGCTCGGCAGGATAAGTACTTCATTTTTTCTGGTCGCGAGACTCGGCTACAATGCTGCGCGGAGGACCCATGCCCAAATCGCGCAGGGATTTCTTGACCCAGACTTCGCTCGGTCTCATCGGCGCAGCCGTCGCCTCGAACAGCAGCGCACAGGATCATGCCAACGAAATCGCCCAGGAGCCCACGCAACTCCCGCCCGGAGCGCCCCCCGCATTCGGCACCGGGCCCGCTGTCGGCCCCGAAGTCTCGCCGGCGACTTTTGCCGAAGCAGAAAAGCTCGTCCAAGTAAATCTATCAACCACAGACCGCGCCCAAGCAGCAGAGACTTGGCGCGTGAACTTGGCCTCCCTCTACGAGCGCCGCACCGGTCCCCGCACCATCGCGCTCGAGCCTGCGCTTGCACCCTTCTCCCGCTATCATTCCGTTCTTCCCGGCCAGTCCGCCGGCCCCCAGCGCGATCAATTTATCCGCAGCAAAACCGACCCTGGTCCGCTGCCCTCCAGCGATGCGGACATCGCCTTCGCGTCGGTAACGCAACTCTCGCGCTGGATCGAGCAGCGCAAACTCACCTCCGAGCGCCTCACGCAAATCTACTTGCGGCGCATCGAGCAATTCGATCCCAAGCTCCGCTGCATCATCACCCTCACGCGCGATCTCGCGCTCGCGCAAGCGAAAATGGCCGACGAAGAAATCGCCGCCGGCAAGTATCGCGGACCGCTTCACGGTATTCCGTGGGGCGGCAAAGATCTCTTGGACACCGCCGGAATTCCGACCACCTATGGCGCCGAGCCTTTCCGCAACCGCGTTCCCAAAGACGATGCCGCAGTCGTGAAGCGCCTGCACGCGGCAGGCGCCGTGCTCCTCGCGAAGCTCAGCCTTGGCGCTCTCGCGCTCAACGATATTTGGTTCGGCGGACAAACGGTGAACCCGTGGCTCCTCGAGGAAGGCGCCTCCGGTTCCAGCGCCGGCCCCGGCGCCGCCACTGCGGCGGGCTTAGTGGGGTTCTCGATTGGCAGCGAAACCGGCGGCAGCATCATCAGCCCCAGCATGCGCTGCGGAATCACCGGACTGCGGCCCACCTACGGCCGCGTGCCGCGCACCGGTGCCATGACCCTCTGCTGGTCCCTCGATAAGCTCGGTCCTATGACGCGCACCGTCGAAGATGCGGTGCTGGTGCTGCAAACCATCTCCGGGCCAGATGCCGGCGATCTTTCCAGCGTGCCCAGCCGGCTCGATTTTGATTCGAACGCCAGCATCAAGGGTCTGCGCGTCGGCTATTTCCCCGCCTGGATGAAGGAAGATCCCGCTACCGATGTGGATCGCGCCGCCCTCAACATGCTACCGAAGCTCGGCTTGGTTCCTGTGGAGGTCTCTCTTCCCAATTGGCCGTACAACTCGCTCAACCTGATTCTCTTCGCCGAAGGCGCCGCGGCTTTCGAGGAACTAACCCTGAGCCACGGCGTGGACCAGCTCAAAGTCCAAACCCCGGACGCGTGGCCCAATCTTTTCCGCCAATCGCGCTTCCTCTCCGCCGTCGATTTCGTCCAGGCCGACCGCTTCCGCCGCAAAGTAGCGCAGGAGATGGCCCGCGTCTTCTCGCAGGTGGATCTGTTGCTCGTTCCTTCGCTGCGCGATGAAATGCTCACCATCAGCAACAACACCGGCCACCCGTCGCTTACGCTGCGCGCCGGCTTCGTTGAAGTTTCCGAGGCGCGCTCGGACTGGGCCCCCGATCCAAAAAATCCGCTCCCAAAATTTTCTCCCCCGCGCCGCGTGCCCCACGGCATCACCCTGATCGGCCGCCTCTTCGAGGAAGGCACCCTCGGCCGCGTCGGCATCGGCCTGGAGCGCGCCTTCGCCGTCGCCAACCAGCGCCCGCCCTCCTTCTAGTCCGCCGCGCGGGGTCTGTTTTTGGAAGTGCTTGCCCTGGCAGTCGAAGGCGGGCCATCCTAAGCGAAATCATGATTTGCAGTCGGCCATTTTACAATCCGTAAGCCATCTTGCATGCCGGGAGGCGGAGCCATACAATTCTCGAATGTTCGACACACACCGTTTCTTGCTTTTCTTTGTCGCCGCCCTGCTACTGGCCGTCACTCCAGGGCCCGGAATCTTTTACGTTTTGGCGCGTAGCCTGGCCGGAGGCCGCCGTGAGGGTATCCTGTCTTCTTTCGGCACTTTTGTTGGTGGACTCTTCCATGTGCTGGCCGCTGCGCTCGGCGTCTCCGCGATCCTTGCCGCTTCCGCCGTGGCATTTCACACCGTCAAATACGCCGGTGCCGCGTATCTTGTTTGGCTCGGCATCCGCATGATCCGCACGCGAAATGCGGAGATGGCCGTCAGCCCATCGCCGCCTTCGCAAGGCGCCTTTCGTCAGGGGATTCTCACGGAAGTTCTCAACCCGAAGACGGCCCTGTTTTTCCTTTCCTTCATTCCGCAATTCATCGCGCCCGAACGCGGCCACGTTTTTCTGCAATTCGTGGTTCTCGGCGCCGTCTCCGTGATTCTCAATACCGCAGCCGATCTTCTCGTCGTTGTCCTCGCCGCCCCTCTCGAGCGCAAACTCAAGAGCAGCGCGCGATTCCGCCGTGGCCAGCGCACTGCTTCCGGTCTCGGCATGATCACCCTCGGCGCCTACGTCGCCCTCGCCGACACGCAATAATCCAGCCCAGGAGAGATGCTCATGAGCAAAAAGAAAGAAATCTCGCGTCGCACCTTCCTCACCAAAGTCGCTGCTGGCGGAGCCGCGTGTGCCATTGTTCCTAGACACGTCCTCGGCCGTGGATTCACTCCGCCGAGCGATACGCTGAACATCGCCGGCGTGGGAGTCGGCGGCATGGGCCGCACCAATCTGATCAACCTCGCAAGCCAGAACATCGTGGCGCTGTGCGACGTGGATTGGCGCTATGCCGACAAAGGATTCGGCCGCCTCGACCTCGATATCGAGCGTCTGAAGAAGCGCATCGAGCTGCCGGCCCCGGCGCAGCCAGGCGAGTCGTCCGCGCCCTTCGATCCCGTCAAGGCCCAGGCGCGCGTTGATAAAATGGTCCAGCTCAAGACCGAACGCCTCCCGAAAGCCGCCCGCTATACCGACTATCGCGAGATGCTCGACCGCCAAAAGGACATTGACGCCGTCATGGTCGCCACGCCCGACCACATGCACGCCTCGATTGCCTTGGCGGCCATGGACCTCGGCAAACACGTCTACGTCCAGAAGCCGCTCTGCTGGTCGGTCGAAGAAGCTCGGAAGCTTTCGCGTCGCGCAAAGGAAACCAAAGTCGTCACGCAGATGGGCAACCAGGGTCACTCCTCGGACGATGGACGGACTGCCGTCGAGTACGTGTGGAGCGGCGCGATTGGCGACGTGCGCGAGGTGCATATCTGGACGAATCGGCCACTCGGCTTCTGGCCCCAGGGCGTCCCGCGCCCGGAGCCGCTGAAGGCCGGACCCGAACCTCTTAAATGGAGCGGCCGCGACGTCAACGCGCGGCTTGCCGCCGCCATTTGCGGCGACTACCCCATTCCCGGCGGCCTCGCCTGGGATCTTTTTCAAGGCACCTGCGCCTCAAACGTGGACTACCACCCGATCTACCACCCGTTCAACTGGCGCGGCTGGACCGACTGGGGGGTTGGCGCCATCGGCGACATGGGCGCTCACTTGATCGACCACACCATGTGGGCCCTCAACCTGGGCTTTCCTACCAGCGTTGAGACCGTCTCGACCCCTTTCAACGGCGCCTCTTACCCGAGCGCCACGCTGACCTTCTACGAGTTCCCCGCCCGTGGTCCGATGCCGCCCGTGAAACTGACGTGGTACGACGGTGGCCTCAAACCCAACAAACCGGAAGAGCTTGGCGATGAAGAATTGAAACAAGAAGGCGGTGCGCTGCTCATTGGCAGCAAGGGCAAGCTCCTTCACGACACTTACGGCTTCAAGCCCCGCCTCTTGCCCAAGTCGCTCCACGATTCCTTCGGCAAGCCTCCGCAGAAGCTCCCTCGTATCGCCGCCGAAGCCCACGAAATGAACTGGGTCGACGCCGCCAAGGGAAAGGTGGAAGCTTCCTGTCCTTTCGAGTACGCCGCCCGTCTCACCGAAGTCATGCTCCTCGGCGTAGTGGCGCTGCGCGCCGGAAAGAAGATCTACTACGATGGCGCCGACATGCGCATCACCAATGTGCTCCAAGCCAACGACTACTTGCGGCGCGACTATCGCCAAGGCTGGTCGATCTAAGAGGGAAGTTGCCGAAACAGGCGGGAGCGTTACTCCGAAAAAAAAATGCTCCGCGGGACGCTTGCAGGTCGCCTGAGACCTGCACACCTCCCGCGGTCCCTCTCTCAGATGAGCTAGTCGGCGGTGATGCGCTGTGCGCTCACTAGGCCAGAGATGTGGGCCAGGAGATGCCCGTCGGTATCGTATTGATCGATCGTAAAAGTCCCGGAATAACCGTTTTCGTTGTCGTCGAGGACGACCTCTTCCCTAATGTTGGCGGGGCCGACCAGGGTCTTTCCTGTCGGATCCCAACTCAACGCAAAGTGATTCAATTTGTATGCTGATCCTCTGGTCTTCTTCCATACTCCCATGCAGAAGCTGCCGGTAATCGGGGGACGCCCCGAATTCATTATTTCCGTTCCGTCGCTATGCCACGTGGCATACCCCTCATCAATCGGCGCGCCGTCGGGGATACCTATACCTGTATTGCCCTTGGAAACGAACTTCACCTTCCAGAGGCCCACGATTCCGGCGTGGTCGGAGTCGTCGTCCCAATCGCGATCGTGGCTCGACACTATGACGAGCGACGCATTTCTGAATTTGCCTTGGGCCTCGTTGGATTTTCGTTGTGGGCGGGCTGGTACTGTGGGTGCCTCGGACGGTGAGTAGCCACAGCCCGTGTCAATTAATCTTGCCGGGCTCTTGGCGGATGGACCCTGCGCGCGCGCGGCAGAGCACCAACCCGATGCAAATAGTAAAGCTAGACCTGTGAAAGCTGCCACATAGCGTATCGGTTTCATTTCTCTCCTCTTTCGCCGGATTGAAGTTCTGGCGGAACCCATGGGGACGAATCGGGTCGTCGTTAGATCGGCTCACTTTGCGAAAGACGGCGATAAAGGGCAATGCATTGTGCTTCAATTTGGCTTCATTTTTATTTCAACGACTAACCAACTGATCCGCAGGCAGTTAGTAGCCCCGGCCAAGACATCGGGCACATTGACCCTGCCTCCTCGGATTTGTTACTCTCCCATTAATTTAGTCCGAAAAATGGCCTCCCCCTCTTCCAACTCCCATCACATCGCCTTCGGCCGTTTTGAAGCCGATCTGCGTTCCGGCGAACTCCATAAGGACGGCCGGCGCGTCCGTTTGCAAGCCAAGCCCTTCCAGTTACTGGCTCTCTTGCTGGAGCACCCCGGCGAAGTCGTCACTCGGGAAGAGATCTGCCGCAGGCTTTGGGATGCGGAAACTTTCGTGGACTTCGACCACAGCCTTGGCACCGCCGTCAACAAAATCCGCGAGGCTCTGAACGATGCAGCGGACCATCCCAGGTACATCGAGACGCTTCCCAAACGAGGCTACCGGTTCATCGGTAAGATCAGCCCCGAACTGCCCGTGGTCATGGCTGCTCGAGATGCCCAGGAATCTGTGAAACTCGTGCCCGTTCCCGCGGCAAAAGCCTGGACCGGTTGGAAGTGGCGCCTCGGCTTGGTAGCGGTAGCCGTCGTAGGGGCGGCCGCAGTTGCATTCGCCTGGCTGTCCCGCAAACCCGGCGATTTCCAACCCATGACGATTGTTCCTTTCACTTCCTACCCGGGCCTGGAAACAGCTCCTTCATTTTCACCAGATGGCTCACGGATCGCTTTCTCTTGGGATAACGGCACAAGCAATCGCCCGGGAAGGCTGGGATATGACTTGTATGTAAAAGCGATTGGCAGTGAAACGGTGCTCCGGTTGACCAACCATCCTTCCGATTGGATCAGTTCGACGTGGTCGCCCGACGGCACTCAGATTGCCTTTCATCGCTTGGCCACGGACGGCAATGGCATCTATGTTGTCCCGGCCTTGGGAGGGCCGGAACGCAAACTCATTGCCACCCACGCACCCTACGATCTTGCTGCTCCTCTTAGTTGGTCGCCCGACGGGAAATGGATCGCCTACTCTGACTGGGAAAACGGCGGCAACCGTTCGTTCTTGCTAAACGTCGAGACTCTAGAAAGTCACGAGCTTCCGCATGACCCGTCCTGTAGACACGACGGGAACTTGGCGTTTTCGCATAGCGGGCAGGAACTGGCCATGATCTGTGTGCATAACACGACTTCCTACGAGTATTTGATTAGTGATCTCGAGGGAAAGTCCAAACGATCGCTGTTCACCCGCCACGAATTCCTCACCGGACCGCTTTGGAGCGGTGACGACAAGTCGCTGATTGTGGCGGAGGTAACTGCAAAGGGTAACGAGTTCGAAGAAGTGCGCGTGCGTGATGGCGAACTGCATAGACTTTCGATCACCGCCGGAGATTGGCCCGCGATTTCTCGCGATGGGCGCAAAGTGGCGTTCAGCGTGTCCGACAACCACGTCAACATCTGGAGAAAAGACCTGCAACATCCCGAAGCTCCAGCGGTGCAGGTGTATATCTCCACGCGTCAACAAGACAACGGCCAATATTCGCCGGATGGCAATCATGTGGCGTTCGGATCGACACGCTCCGGAACCCGGGGCGTTTGGGTGGCCGACACCCGTGGCAGCAATCTGGTACAGATTTCGCAGGAAGGACCCGCGGGTTACCCGCGCTGGTCGCCTGATTCGCAGAAAATTGCCTTCGAGATGATAGGGCCCAGCGGTCACTTTGGCGTGTACACCGTGGATCTCTCCGATCGTGTACTACACAAATTGCAAACCAATGTCCGCGAGGCGAACCGTCCTTTCTGGTCGCACGATGGAAAGTGGATCTATTTTCGCGGCTTCGAAGGCGTTGGCCGTCAGCTCTACCGTTGCCCTGCAGGGGGAGGTGACGCCACTCTCCTTGCCGATTCCCAGGACCTGCGCACCCCAATCGAATCTTCCGACGGCAAGGTGCTGTACTTCCCGTGGATATTTGGCGACGCGAATATCATGATGCTTGCGCTGGACCGCCCCGATGCGACACCCCAGCCAGTTCCGGAAATGCCGGAAATCTCGCATGAAGCCCAGTGGGCGGTCCTGCCAGAGGGAATCTACTTCAGCCCC
>DATNLB010000766.1:0-4238 GCA_035603095.1 Candidatus Acidiferrales bacterium | reverse complement strand
TCGGAAAGCATTCGCGTGTTCCCGCTGTCAAATTGGACCGAACTGGACGTTTGGCTTTACATCCACGCCGAAAAGATTCCCATCGTGCCGCTGTACTACGCACGCGAGCGAAAGGCGGTGTTGCGAAACGGCTCCATCGTGCTGATCTACTCCGATGGCCAGCTTCTTCCCGGCGAGAAAACCGAATTTGTGAAATGCCGAATGCGCTCGCTCGGCTGCATGCCCTGCACAGGCGCGATTCGCTCCGAGGCGGATACCGTTCCGAAGATTATCGAGGAGATGATTTCCTTCCGCCGGTCGGAACGCGAGAACCGCGCCATCGATCACGACGAGGAAGGCTCGATGGAGATTAAGAAGCGGGAGGGCTATTTCTGATGCTGTCCGCACTCGACACCGGTTTCCAAGACGGCTTCCTGAGTTTTCTCGACCGAGATATCAACAAGGAACTGCTTCGTTTCACTACCGCGGGAAGCGTAGACGACGGCAAGTCCACACTGATCGGCAGACTGCTGCACGACTCTAAAGCCGTCTACGAGGATCAACTCGCCTCTGTGAAGAAAAGCAAGATCAACCGCTCGGGAGGACCGATCGACTTTTCCTTGCTGACGGACGGGCTGCGAGCGGAGCGCGAGCAAGGAATCACCATTGATGTCGCGTACCGGTATTTCAGCACCTCTCGAAGGAAGTTCATCATCGCAGACACACCTGGCCACGAGGAGTACACCAGGAACATGGCGACGGGTGCTTCGACGGCGGGCCTGGCGGTGATCCTCGTCGACGCAACCAAAGGCTTGCTCCCGCAAACCCGGCGTCACACGCACATCGCTTCGTTGCTGGGTATTCCGAACTTGCTCGTGGCCATCAACAAGTTGGACCTGGTGGACTGCCGGGAGGACGTGTTCCTCCGTCTGCAAGAGGATTTTCTCGCTCTTGCGGAGCGGCTCGAGTTTCCCGCCGCGCAATGCATTCCCATTAGCGCGCTCGGCGGAGACAACGTGGCGGTGCGAAGCGAAAGGATGCCTTGGTATTCGGGGCCAACGCTGCTGGAGCATCTGGAAACCGTGGATATCCGGCCGTCAGTCAGTGGCGAGGAGGTGCGCTTTCCCATTCAGTACGTGATTCGACCAGACGCGAGTTTTCGAGGATTTGCGGGGCAAGTCGCGGGTGGCATCCTGCGCCCAGGCGACCCAGTCCTGGCGCTGCCGTCCAAGCAGAAAACGCGGGTGCAATCGATTGTTACGTATGACGGGGAGCTACGGGAAGCCGGGCCCTCGATGTCGGTGACGGTAAAGCTGGAGGATGAAATTGATCTGAGCCGCGGCGACATGCTCGTCTCCCCCAGTGCGCCCCCGCGAGTGTCGCGCCGCTTGGAAGCGATGGTGGTCTGGCTGCATCCCAGCCCGCTCGAATTGAATCGCGTGTATCTCGTGAAGCATGCCGGGCGTCAAGTCAAAGCCAAGGCGACGCAGATTCGTTATCGCGTGGATGTAAATACTTTGGCGCATGCGCCCGCGCACCAACTGGAGATGAACGGCATTGCAGCTGTTGAGTTCGAAACCAACGAATCTCTTTTCTTTGATTCGTACCGTCGCAACCGGACAACCGGCAGTTTCATTTTGGTTGACCCCCTTGCCAATGCCACGGTCGGCGCCGCAATGATCTGCGAAGACCAGGATCAACCGCAGGGAACGGTTGAATCTGAGGATGCCGGAACTGCGCGGGTCGCCTCTGGCCAGGGAGCAGTCACTCTCCAGGAACGACAGCGTCGCCACGGACATCGACCTGGAATTCTATTGGTAGAGGGCCGCGAGGCTCTTGCGAAACAACTGGAACGATCCTTGTTCGAACGAGGATTCGAAGTGCTCGTTCTGGAGGGCGGCACGCTGTCATCGCAAGCCCTCCCCCTGCTGCTAAAACCGCTCTGGTCAGCGGGGCTGCTGGTCATCTATTCCTGCCAGGCGGTTGCGCAGGCGGACCGGGATGCGATTAAGGCGCTAGCGGGAGATTACGCATTTGATTTAGCAGCCCTCGAACTACCGGCAGACGACCGGGAAGCCGTCAGGCACGTTCTAGAGCTTACGGAATCGCTCCACACGGAAATCCGAGCTCAGAATCAGAGAGCGGTGAATTGAAATGCAGCCTTATGTGAATCTGGAAAACGTTGAAGCACTTGGTGCAGAGGAAGTCTTGAGTGTAGTTCTGAGCGCCGACCCGGGATCGCGTGCCTGCGTGACGTGCAGCTTCCAGGCGGAGGACATGATCGTGTTGCGCATGCTGAAAGCACGACTGCCGGAAATTCCCGTTTTGTTCCTGGATACCGGTTATCACTTCGCCGAGACATACCAATATCGCGATCGCATGAAGAAGGAGTGGGCGCTCAATCTGACCAACGTGCTTCCAAAAAAGACCGTGGAGCAACAGGAATCCTTGCTTGGAATCCTTAATCGCACGGATCCCACACAGTGCTGCCAGTTGCGCAAAGTGGAACCGCTGATGGAGGCACTCGGCCGCTTCGAGATCTGGTTTACCGGCCTGCGCAGAGAGCAGTCGCCAACGCGAAAAAATCTCAAGAAAGTGGAGCATCATCGATTGCCCGGGGGCAAGACCCTCCTGAAGGTGAGTCCTCTCGCAGATTGGACGTGGGCACAAGTGTGGGAATACACGGGGGCGAACGGCCTCAGCTATCTTCCTCAGTACGACGAAGGATACGCCAGCATCGGCTGCCAGCCATGCACAGCCATTCCAGATGACCCGAGCAATCCGAGATCCGGCCGCTGGAGCGGCAAGAAGCTGGAATGCGGAATCCACACGTTCTCGGAGCGCGCGGAATGATCCACCTCTTGCTAGGGTTCTTCATCGCTTTGGCTGTGGGAATGACGGGCGTCGGCGGCGGCAGCTTTACAGTACCCGCGCTCCTGCTCATCGTCGGCCTTCCTGCGGGCGAGGCAGTCGGAACCGCGTTTGTATTTGCCGGCGTGTTGCGGCTCATCGCGGCCCCGTTCTATTTGCTTGGACAGCATGTCCACTCGCGCTATTTTCGCCTCTTACTCAAGGGGGCGGTTCCAGGCCTTGTGCTGGGAATGTATGCGCTGCACTCCTTGTCCGGCCACGAAGGCAGCCCGTGGGTAGTCATCTTGCTCGGTCTGCTGCTAGCCGCATCGTCGAGTGTGACCTTTGTTCCGTGGATGCAGAACCCAAAATTCGCGCGGAAAAACGCGCGATGGCTGCCGTGGCTCGCCTTTCCGATCGGAGTTGAGTCCGGATTCTCCTCGGCTGGAGCGGGAGCGCTCGGGACGGTTCTCCTGCTCAATTATTCGGAAATGACGCCCCCGCAGGTAGTCGGCACAGACCTGGTATTCGGGCTCGTCTTGGCGATCATCGGAGGCGCCGTGCATTGGGGTTTTGGCTCCGTCAGCACGGCAGTTTTGTTGCAACTCCTTGCGGGAGGCGTGCCTGGAGTCGTTGTCGGGTGCTTGCTGACACGCCACTTGCCGGCACAAAGGTTGAAAGCCGTGGTGGCGGTCATCGCCATTTGCGCTGGCTTGCAGTTGGTCTGGTCAGGGACGCGGTCCCTCGTGACGCAGCGCACGGCAAACACAGCCACATTGACCGGAAAAACACGCAACCGTCAGCCGGTGGTGCTTTTCTCGCCCGCAGTAAAGCCGGGCCTTGTTGCCGAAAGTATTTTGGAAACGAAATGAAAACGGTCGTTCAGATGGGGATTGCCATGTCGTCAAAACAGAGTTCCGCGCCCGTCGTCTTCCTGCCGAGTAGCCTCGCCCGATTCCGCTGTTGACCCCTGCTTGCTTTTCCCTTGCACGGTTCCGGGCTTAAGCCCACTCCAATTGTCCAGAAAAGCCGATCGAGTGCCGGGCACAGATGCATTTAATCTAAATTACGGAGTCGGAGAATGAGTTCTCGCAGAGTGGTTAGTTCGAATCTTCAAAAGTTTTTCGTCTATGGCCTTTTTGTGATCTTTCTTGGTGCACTTCTTGCCTCATCGGGACGCGCGCAGGCAGCGGCACTCTGGGGTTTCGTGAGCGATGACTCCGGTGCAGGCATTGCCGGAGCCGATGTCAAAATCACAAATCTCGAAACCGGCGCGGAGCGCTCCCTCGTGACCGATGAAGCGGGGCGCTTCAACGCCCCTTCGCTCGTCGTCGGCCGATATGAAATTACGGCGTCCAAGACAGGGTTTCGCACGGACGCACGGACCGCGGTAACTCTGGTCGTGGGTC
>DATNLB010000008.1:0-16594 GCA_035603095.1 Candidatus Acidiferrales bacterium | reverse complement strand
ATGGAAGCTCTCGCGCATCATTCCCACGGCGGCCGGGGATTCGATTGTTGAGGGAGTGGCGTAGGGTTTGGGTTGAGCGACTCTGGTGAAAGGGCACGGCTTCAGCCGTGCCACCATGTATTACCGCTATGGTACATCGTCCTTGTTGACCACTGCGCCCCGCCTCAGACGGGGCGTTTCTGTTTGTATCTCCGGGTTGCCTGCAATGGTCAAAATCAGATTTTCTATTCCCCGACCGAAAACTGACTACTGACCACTGAAAACCGGCCCTTTTCTGTAACCAAATCCCGGTTATGGTTAACCAGAAATTTCCATCCTTCACTTCGCTGGGTTGATGTCCGTGCCTGCATGAAAAGAGGCTGCCGCCGCTTCGCTAGGCCTTCGCGCCGCGATTCGCGTTAGTTGATCGTCACTGCCGCCCGTGTAGTGAAGGCTAGCCTTGTCTCGGCGGGAAACTCGATGTCCTTCTTTCCCGTCGCCGCTGCGCCGGCCGTTCCGGCTCCCGCCCCGGCCCCTGCTCCGATCGCTGCGCCCTTGCCGCCCCCGGCCAGCGCTCCGATAATTGCGCCGCCGGCTGCGCCGCCGCCGATGAACCCGGCATCCCGTTTGCCTTTGCCGCCCTCTGCTCTTCCGGCGGAGCTCGTCGCAATCGTGTAGGTCTTGCCGCCCACGGTCACCGAACGCAACCGCAGATACAATTTTGCCGGCGTCGACAACCGTCCGGATGCCTGCACGCTGCTCACCGTCAGCTTGACCGGCGATCCCTTGGGAATTACCACTTTGCCGTCCGCCGTCACATCATGCGCGACCGAGCCTGTCACCGTTTGCCCGGCTTTGGCCGCCTTGGAGCTCACCGACTGGTCGGTCACCACCGAGATTTTCGCTCCTGCTGGAATCGTGCCGCCGGCCTGTGCCAGCGCAGGCAGTAGCAGCGCTAGCGTAAGAAAAATCGAAACCAATCGAATTCGAGAATTCATCTCCGTCACCTCAGAAAGGAAATTGGGGCTGTAACAAAAGTCTAGCAAAAAGGAATTGGCCAGGGCGGGATGAGAGCGCTGCAACGTCGCTAGAAGTGAAACACCAGTTCTTCCGAGCCTGACGACTTCGGCTCAATGAACAAATTGTCGATCAATCGCGTCTTGCCAATGAACACGGCGAGCAGAATGTAGGAAGGTTTGCTCACGCGCACGACCGGCTCGAATGATTCGGCATCGACGATCTCCGCATAGTCCAGCCGCGCAAGATGTTCCGCGCTAAGGGCGCGGCGGACCACGGTTTGCACTTGCAGCGCATCGCGCACCCCAGCAGCGAACTCATTTTTCGCCGCTTCCAGCGCGCGATATAAAACGGTGGCTGCCTTGCGTTCGTCCCGATTCAAATAAATGTTTCGCGAGGAAAGCGCCAAGCCGTCGGGCTCGCGAACGGGCTGGCAAACCACGATTTCTGTGTCCAGATTCAAGTCGCGCGCCATTTGCGTGATCAGCCGCGATTGCTGCGCATCCTTGCGACCGAAGTATGCAAAATTCGGCTGCACGATCTGCAGAAGTTTCATCACCACCGTCGTCACGCCTCGAAAGTGCCCAGGCCGCGAGCGCCCTTCGAGCCGATCGCTCAACCCATCGACGTTAACGTACGTCGAAAATTTATCAGGGTAGATCTCCGAAGGTTCCGGCGCAAAAAGTGAATCCACGCCGGCCTTCTGAAGTTTTTCGCTGTCGCTCTCAAACGTCCGCGGATACTTTGAAAAATCCTCATTGGGGCCGAACTGCTTCGGATTAACAAAGATGGAAGCAATCACCGGCGAGCATTCCCGTCGCGCTCGTTCGATCAGCGACAAATGTCCCGCGTGCAGCGCCCCCATCGTCGGCACCAGCCCGATGATACGGCTCTCCGCACGCGCCTGCCGCGCATTTTCCTTCATCCAGGCAATCGTTCGGATAGTGTCCACGGGAGAGGGATAGAAGCTCGAAACTACGCGCCCGCCGCTGTTGCACGTTCGCGATAGAAGTGCATCAGGTCTGTCAGAATCGGCTGCGCGCCAAGTTGCCGCAGCAGCGTGGTGACCTGCCCGCGGTGATAGGTGCCGTGATTGGCAAGGTGCTGCATCGATTGCCAAAGCGGATTGCTGTAGACGCCGAACTTGAGAGTCTTGTATTCCATAACGCGGTCGAGGTCGGATTGCGTCAGTCTGCGCACGAAACCAAGCAGACGCGATTCGTGTTCGTCCCAGCGCTCCCGCAAGCTCGCCAGGTCCTTGAATTGCGTCGTATCCGGTAGCGATGCAGGTGAGCGGCCCTGAAAGCGTTCCAGCCAGATCCACTCGGCGCCGTAGATATGCGCAAGCGTGTCGCGGACGGAACCGAAGCTCGAGACCATCGGCTGAACGAACTGCTCCGCAGTGAGCTTGGATGCCGCATCCATCGCCCGATGATTGGCCCAGGCGTTGTAGTCGTACAACGTGCGCATCTCTTGAGGCGTCATCTTCTCCCCCACTTGCAAGACTAGATTTCGTTTGTCATTCCGAGCGAAAGCGAGGAATCTGCTCTGGACCGTTACTTCGTGGTTCGCTTTCTACCAATCGCCGTCGCTATTAACCGGCGCCTCTTTCTGTTCTATCGCCATCTGCGCCGCATGATAGGACTCTCCATCGGAAGGAAACGTCCCTCCGCGCACATCTTCGCAATATTCCTTCGCGGCCTTCGAGATGACTTCTCCGACGTTGGCATACTGGCGCGCAAATTTTGGCGTCTGGCCAAACGTAAGACCCAAAAGATCGTGAACCACTAGAATTTGCCCGTCGCAGTCCGGGCCGGCGCCGATGCCGATCGTCGGGATGCGCAATTCGCGCGTAATCTGTGCCGCCAGCTCACGAGGCACTGCTTCCAGCACCACCGCGAACGCCCCCGCCGCTGCCACCGCGTGCGCATCGCGAATCAACTGCGCCGCGGCATCTGCGGTCTTGCCCTGCACACGGTATCCGCCCAGGGCGTTCACCGATTGCGGCGTTAAGCCCACGTGCCCCATCACCGGGATCTCCGCTTCCGTCAGCCGCGAAATCAATTCCAGGCGTCGCTCTCCCCCCTCCACCTTCACGGCCTCGGCTCCCGCTTCCTTCACGAAACGCATGGCATTGTGCAGCGACCCACTCAAGTCGGTGTGATAACTGCCGTAAGGCATGTCCGCCACAAGAAGCGCCCGGCGCACTCCGCGGCGCACGGCGCGCGTATGGTGCAGCATCTCCTCGACCGTGACTGATAGCGTGTTCTCATGCCCCAGCACGACCATGCCAAGGGAATCGCCGACAAGCATCAGGTCCACGCCGGCTTCGTCAAGCAGCCGCGCGGTCGGATAGTCGTACGCCGTCAGGCAAGTGATTTTCTGGAAGTTGGAACGGGAGCCTGCAGCCTGGCTCTTGCGCTGCAGGAGATCGGGCACGGTGATCCTTCCGTTCCCGGAATTGGGGACAACGCTCATGGTGGCCTCCGGTGCCGTTCCCTTGAATGCAGGATACAGCCCTGTACTTCACCTTTGCGCAGGATAACAAATTTCGATGCGCAAAACTAGAAATTTGGATGCAGCGCGATGCACATTAGTCTTCTCGCGGCGCTTGCGCGCGCCCTTTCCAGTGGGCGCCGCGGCCGAGCCAGTAGCGTAGTGCGGAAAGGAAAGTTGCATAGCCGTAGAACGCGGCCGCGAAAGGCAAGGTCAACGCCCAGAGCCAGGGGAGGCCGTAAAACCGGACCGTCGCTCCGTAGGTCGCGGTCATGATGGAGATGGCCGTGCTCGCCAGCAGCCATCCCGGATCGTCCAGAATGAAAAAGGCAATCCACGGCAGCAAGTAAGTTGCAAACAACCCGATCAAAGTCACGATGAGCAGCAGGAAGGAATAGTGCAGTTGGGTGAAAGCGGTGCGGGCAATCAGGTCCCGTATTTCCGCGAAGGTTCCATAACTCCGCAAACTCACACTCGCTCGCGTCAGCCCCATCCAGATATTCCCGCCCCTCCGCTTCACGGCTCGCGCCAGCGCGCAATCGTCAATCACCTCCCCGCGAATGGAGTCCATCCCGCCGATGGGCGCGAGCACGTTTCGCCGCAACAAAATACATCCGCCCGCGGCTCCGGCTGTGCTTGCGTTCGGGTCCGCGATCCATCGGGGCGGATAGAGCATTAGAAAAAAATATAGAAACGGTGGAATCAACAGGCGCTCTGGAAGCGTCTTCGCCTGAAGCAACACCATCAAGGAAACGAGATCGAGGGATTCTTTTTCTGCGCGTGAGACCAAACGCTGCAACGTGTCTGGCACATGTTCGATATCAGCGTCGGTGAACCAAAAAAATTCCGCCGGATAATTTGCGGCAGATTGAATGCCTTCGTTCAGCGCCCAAAGCTTTCCGGTCCAGCCCGGCGCAAGCGGGGACGCGACGTGAATCTTCACGCGCTGCGATGCGCCAGATTCATTTGCGGCCTGTTGCGCGAGCGCAGCGGTGCCGTCTTCGCTGTGATCATCGACGACGATGATCGAGAACTCGCCAGGGTAGTTTTGCTTGGCCAGCGAAGAAACCGCCTGGGAAATGGTCGGGGCTTCGTTGCGCGCAGGAACAATGGCAACAACACGCGGCCAGTCTTCCAGACGTTTTGGGCCAAGATGGTCTTCGCTCACGCGCCAGAAATATCCGCGGGCCATGAGAAGATACACCCACATCGCCAGCGGAATCGCGGAGAGAAAAGTCGGTGACAGGGGCACGCGCTATTCTGCAATAGGCGGGAACGGAACGCTATGCCAGATCTTCCGCGCGAACGGGAAGGCGCCGGATTCTTTTTCCCGTCGCTGCGAAAATCGCATTGCACATGGCCGGGGCAACTACCGGCAATCCGGGTTCGCCGATGCCGGTCGGCTCTTCCTTGCTCATCACCACGTGAACTTCAGTTTTCGGCGTCTCGCCAATCCGCGGCATCTGGTAGTCGTGGAAATTCGACTGCTCCACGCGACCTCCATTGATCGTGATCGCGTCATGCAAAGCGGCGGAGAGCCCGTAGATAGCTGCGCTCTCGACTTGCGCGCGAACACCTTCCGGATTAATCGGCCGGCCGCAATCCACAGCGTAAACGATACGTTGCACCTTCACGGCGCCGTCTTTCACACTGACTTCGACGACAGCGGCGGTGTAGCTCTCAAAGGAATAGTATCCAGCGATGCCGCGAGAAACTCCCTTTGGGAGCGGCTTGCCCCAGGCAGCTTTCTCCGCCGCCAGGCGCAACACGCCCTTGAGGCGAGCGGTGTCGAGAGGCTTGCCTTCCTTCGGGTTGGTGAAATCAGGTATTTTGCGATCCTCTCCGATCAAACGCAGGCGAAATTCCAGCGGGTCGGCGCCGGCGGCCACCGCAAGCTCGTCGACGAACGATTCGACCACGAAGCCGCTGGTGGAGTGCTCGACGGAGCGCCACCAGGCGCGCGGCACGGACGATTTTGCGAGGGTGTATTCGACACGGTAGTTCGGCGTTTGATAAGGAATGAACGCGGCGGTGGCAAATTCGGACTTTTCCGGATTCTCTTGGCCCTTGGGGCTCCACATCGCTTCGATGGAGGTGGAAGTCTGGAAATGTTTCCAGGCGGCGAGATTGCCCTTGGCATCGAGAGCGCCCGAAAAATGGTGATAGGAGGCGGGACGATAGAAGCCGTGCTGCATGTCGTCTTCGCGGGTCCAAAATACCATGACCGGCTTGCCGGAAACTTTTGCCACTTGCGCCGCTTCCATGACGAAGTCCGCCTGATAGCGCCTGCCAAAGCCCCCGCCCATCAGCGTGGTATGAACGATCACCTTCTCGGGAGGCAGTTTTGCGGTCTGAGCGATGATCTGCTGCGCCCATTGCGGAGCTTGCGTCGGTACCCATGCTTCCGCACCGTCAGGCCGGATATGCACCGTACAGTTCATGGGTTCCATGGTGGCGTGAGCCGCAAAAGGGAATTCGTAAATGGCCTCAGTTTTTTTTGTGGCCTTGGCAAGAGCCGCTCCGGCATCGCCATCGTTGCGGACCACCTTGCCCGGCTTGGCGGCATTCTCAAGAAACTGCTGCCGGAGCGACCCGGAGGATTCCGATGCGGCCGGGCCTTCGTCCCAGGCGATCTGAAGAGCTTTGCGGCCCTGAATGGCCGCCCAGGAATTATCTGCGACGACAGCCACGCCGCCGGCGGTGAATGCGCCTTGCCCTACAGGATCGATGGCGAAGACGTCCCTGACTCCAGGCACGGTTTTGGCTTTTGTGGCGTCAAAAGATTTTACCTTTCCGCCGAAAACCGGACAGCGCGCGATGACTGCGAACTGCATGCCTGGCACGCGTGAATCAAGACCGAATATTGCGCCTCCGGTAGCTTTGTCGCGGCCTTCAAAGCGCCGCGTGTCATGGCCGATGATGGTGAAATCGTTGGGATTCTTGAGCGGCACGGTGTTGAAGTCCGGCACGGGGAGTTTCGCCGCATCCGAGACAAGTTCACCGTAGGTCAGGAAATTCTTGCGCGCGCCGTGGAGAATGCCACCGTCCTGGGCTTTGCAAGTGTCGCGACTGACGTTCCAGCGTGCCGCCGCGGCAGAAACGAACATTTCGCGTGCCGCCGCGCCTGCCTGACGCATCGGCAGCCAGGAGCCAGAGACGCTGCCGCTGCCGCCAGTTCCGTGGTCATAAATTTTCGGATTTGTGGGCGCTTGCTCGATCTTCACATGCTTCCAATCCAGGCACAGCTCTTCCGCCAAGATCATGGGGAGTGCCGTCATGATCCCTTGGCCCATCTCGGACTTGCCAAGAATTAGCGTGACGTTGTTGTCAGGAGTGACGCGCACCCAGGCATCAAAAGGATTGGGAGTTTTCTTTTCCTGCTCCTCCGCTTGATCGGCGAAAGCCTTCGGAGAGAGATGGAAGCCGATGACGAGCGCCACACCTCCAGCGGCACCGGTCTTCATAAAATCGCGACGGTTTACAACGGAAGCATTCGCCATGGGACACCTCGTGACGTGTTGCGGCAACTGCGGTTGAAGATGGCTTAAGCGGCGGACTTCGCCTTCCCCTCTTGCATGGACGCGGCGCGGTGAATGGCCTTACGGATACGCTGGTAGGTGCCACAGCGGCAGATGTTGCCGCTCATGGCATCGTCGATGTCGGTATCGGTGGGGTTGGGTTTCTTCGAAAGCAGCGCTACCGCGGACATGATCTGTCCGGATTGGCAGTAGCCACATTGCGGAACGTCTTCTTCCATCCAGGCTAGCTGCACCGGGTGGCTGCCATCGGCAGAAAGACCTTCGATGGTGGTTATTTTCTTGCCGGCGACGCTCGAGACCGGAGTGATGCAGGAACGCGTTGCTTCGCCATTGATGTGCACGGTACACGCCCCGCAGAGCGCCATGCCACAGCCGAACTTCGTGCCGGTCATGCTCAGGGTGTCGCGCAAGACCCAGAGCAGCGGCATGTCCGGGCTTACGTCGACGGATTGGGCTTTGCCGTTCAAGGTGAAACTGATGGCCATGGGGACCTCCCTCCAGCAGAACGATATCCTACAACAACTACCGGTCAAGATGAAAATCCACGGGAACTCGGTTAAGCCGAGCGCAGATCGCCCGCCCGGATCGGCAGCCGCCGCAGGCGTTTTCCTGTCGCCGCGAAAATGGCGTTGGCAACCGCGGGAGCAGCCGGAGGCACGCCGGGTTCGCCGCAGCCGCCGGGCGGCTCGGCGCTGGGCACCATGTGGACTTCGATGACGGGCGGGGCGTCGCTCATGCGCAGCACTTCGTAGTCGTGAAAATTGCTTTGCTCCACTCGCCCACCGGAAATGGTGATCGCGCTTTTCAGGGCTTGCGCCAGGCCGAAATTGATCGCGCCTTCCATTTGCGCCCTCACGCTGAGGGGATTGACGGCTGTGCCGCAGTCCACGGCACAAACCACGCGATCAACGCGAAGTGCGCCTTTCTTCGCGTCACAGGTGACTTCCGCGACTTGCGCGAGGAAACTGCCCCAACCAAACGCGGCGGCGATGCCGCGTCCTCGGCCCGCCGTCAGCGGCTGGTGCCAACCGGATTTCTCCGCGGCTAGCTCGATGACCCTGCGGCGGCGGCCAACGTCAAGGCTTTGCTGATTCCCCAAGTCGATTTTTCGCGAAGGCCCGAGCGTGGAGAGCAGGAACTCGACAGGGTCCCGGGCGGCGGCATGCGCGGCTTCATCAAAGAAACTCGAGAGTACGAACTGGTTGCCGGAAGCATCAACGGAGCGCCAATACCCGAGGGGCATGCGGGATTCGGCGACAGCGAACTCGAGCCGGAAATTTGGAATAAAGAGAGCGGGAAAGTCGAGGGAATCGACCTGAGCCGCGGCTTGAGGTGAAATGCCAGTGCCGTTGTAAAAGGTTTCGATGGATGGCGAAGAGCCGCGGTGCCGCCAGGAGAGCAATTTGCCTTGTGCGTCCAGGCCGGCATGCAAGACGTGACAGGCTGCCGGACGGTAGAAATCGTGGCGGATGTCGTCTTCCCGGGACCAGACGACTTGCACGGGCGCGCCAGCATCGCGGGAGATGAGGGCCGCTTCGACGGCGTAGTCCTGAATCAGGCGGCGGCCAAAGCCTCCCCCGATAAACGTGATGTGCACTTTGACGCGCTCGCGCGCAATACCCAGCGCCTGGGCCACGGATTCCGCGGCTGCCCCTGGAACTTGCGTTGGCGCCCAGAGCTCACACTCGCCATCGCGCACGTGAGCCGTGCAGTTCATGGGCTCCATGGTGGCGTGCGCCAGGAAAGGAACTTCATAAACGGCTTCGATTTGCTTGGCTGCGGTGGCTTGTGCTTTGTCGAAGTCACCGTCGTTGCGGATGATGGGGCAGGACTCGGAAGCGAGATGAAGCATTCTTTCGCGGAGGCTGTTGGTGGTTTCGGAGGCGGAAAGAGGTTCTTTCCATTCGACCTTGAGAACTTTTCGGGCTTGCATGGCGGCCCACGTGGAATCGGCAACGACGGCGACGCCCGAACATGTGTAATTGCGGCTGCCGGGTCCTGAGGTTTCTCCGAATTGATGTGTGAGGTGGGCAGGCTTGACTTCAAAAACTGCGCGGACGTGCGGAGAGGATTTGACCTCGTCCGCATTGAAGCGGCGCGGCGTACCGCCGTAAACGGGGCTGCGTTCCACTGAGGCGATGAGCATTCCGGGGAGGCGCGTGTCCAGACCGAACTTTGCGGCGCCAATTACTTTGGCGAGCAGGTCGGTGCGGCGTGTGGGCTTACCGATGAGCGTAAAGTCCGAAGGATGCTTCAGCGGCGGATCGGCAGGAGGTTGAAGAGCGGAAGCGGCTGCGAGGAGTTGTTCGAAGGCCAGCTTGCGCTGGGTGGATGCGTGGGTAACGAAGCTGGATTCGGCGCGGCATTCGGAACGGGAAACGTTCCATTGCCCGGCGGCGGCAGAGAGGAGCATCTCACGAGCGGCAGCGCCGGCTTTGCGCAGATTGTCGTAGGAAGTGCGAACGCTGAGGCTGCCGCCGGTGAGTTGATCTCCATACTTCGGGTCGAGATCGGCTTGGACGACTTGCACGCGACGCCAATCGCAGCAGAGCTCCTCTGCCACGATCATCGGGAGCGCCGCGCGAACGCCTTGTCCCATCTCGGACTTGCCGCACCAGATCTTCACTTCGCCGTCCGGTGATATTTCGAGCCACGCGTTGGGCGAAAAGGAGTGGCCTACGGAGTAATCTGCGTCGCCTTGAAGATCCCGCTGAATTGGAAGATACCACGGCAGGACCAGGCTGGCGCTGGCCGCGGCGGAAGTCTTCAGGAAATTACGGCGCGTGACATTTGAGGACAAGCAGATAGCCCCAGGGAATCAGACGCCCGGCATCTTGAGGCGTGAGCAAGCTCAGTTTCCCTCAGCAGGGGCGGGCTTGGGCCGGGCTTTGCGAGCCGTTGGCGGAGCTTCCGGCTCGACGCCGCGCCAGCCTACGGGACGCCCGCTCACCGCTTCCTTCACGGACCGGAACAGCACCACGTACATCAATTGGCGGTAGTAGAAGCGCTGCAACAAGACGGGGATCAGCAGCGTCCAGTCTTCCTTGTGCTCCAAAGCGAAAGCCACCATGCACGTGAGAATGTCGATGAGCAGAAAGCCCAGGAAGAAGAGCACCGATTTCTCCACGTCCGCGGTGGTCCACAGTTGCGGCAGCCGCGTGACGCGAAACTGCGCCAGGACCCAGAGCAGCAGCGAGCCAAAGAACATGAGGTCGATGATCGGCGAAATCAGCGGCAACACCAGCTGAAACACAAAGATGTTCGGAAGCGCGATCCAGCCGAGCGTTCCGTATTTTGGCCGGAGAAGCGTGTCGCCATGCTTCCAGAAGGATTGCAACGTGCCGAAAGTCCAGCGGAAACGCTGGCGGATTAGTTGACCCGCTGTTTCTGGAGCTTCCGTCCAGGCGATGGCCTCTTCGTCGTAGCTGACGCGCCAACCGAGCCGGCGGATGGCAATGGTCAGATCGGCGTCTTCGGCCACGGTGTCCGAAGTGATGCCGCCCGCGGCTTCAATGGCTTTCTTGCGCCACGCACCGAGCGCTCCGGGCACCACGGTAATGCAATTCAAGAGGTCGAAGGCGCGCTTCTCCATGTTCTGGCTGGTGATGTACTCAAGCGCTTGCCAGCGCGTGAGCCAGCGCGAGCGGTTGCCGACCTTCACGTTGCCCGCGACCGCGCCAACCTGGGGATCCGAAAAGTGGCGGATCAGGTTGCGAATGGCGTCTGGCTCAATTTCCGTGTCTGCGTCGATGGTCACCACGATTTCGGTATCCGCCAGGGACATGGCGTGGCTCAGCGCCGCCGCTTTTCCGCGATTCACCTGATGAACGATATGGACGCGCGGCTCATGCGAAAAGTTCGCGTCCAGCAACTCGCCCGTTTTGTCCATTGAGCCATCGTCCACGACGATGATCCGCAAGTCCTGAAGATCCGAGAGTAGGACCGAGGTGATGGTCTGCACGATGACGCTTTCTTCGTTGTGCGCCGGGATCAATACGGTCACGCTCGGCGGAGGATCGGACATCACGGCATGGTCCGGCCGCAGCTTCTCGATGAGGGCCAACAGGCCGATGACTAAAGCGCGTCCACTTACCAAAAAGATGCCGAGGACGAAGATGATGCCGATGAAGAAACGGAAGTATTGAAAAATCCCGAAGATGAATCCGTCGGCGCGAGCTTCAAACTGTTCTTCAGGGGAAAGAGGCAGCATCACCTGCGCGCGCGTTTTCCCGATCAGGTCTGAAACGGAAACGAACTGGTAGCCCTTTTCGCGAAGCGCGTCGATGATCTGCGGCAGCGCGGCAAGGGTCTGGCTGCGGTCGCCGCCGCCGTCGTGCAGAAGAATAATATTGCCTTTGTTCGCCTGCCTCAGAACGCTGTCAACAATCTCTTTAGCGGGGATCGGCTTGCCGTCCTGCAGGCTCCAGTCATCCGGATCGATGCGCTGGCCGACAATCAGGTATCCAAGCTCCTGGGGATAGGGGAGTTGCGCCACTTCCTCGGCATATTCCGGCTGGTGATCGATCCCATAAGGCGGGCGGAATAGGATGGATTTTGCCCCGAGGGTGCTTTCAATCAGGCGCTCCGTCAAATTCAGCTGCCAGCGGATTTCCGTGTGTGTAATGGTGTCGTCGAACTTTGGATGCGTGAAGGTATGATTTCCGATTTCATGGCCTTCGGCATACTCGCGCTTGAGAATATCCGGCCGCTGGTTGGCCATGTTGCCGATCACGAAGAACACGCCCGGCACGTTCTTTTGCTTTAAGACGTCCAGGATCTTCGGGGTCCATTTCGGATCGGGGCCATCGTCAAAGGAAAGGGCGATTTTTTTATTTGCGGCGCCGAACTGGTCAATGTTGAAGGAGAGCGGGATGGCGTCGTAGGATTCGTCGGTAAAAAGGTCTGTTGCGGCGTCGTATTCGAAGGAGCGCCGGCCGTGCTTGGGAGTATCCGTGATATGCCAGAAGTCGCCGTCGCCTTCGAGGATCAAGTCGGGACCGGGCGGCAGGTCGGTTAATTTCTGCCGGGCGGCGGCGTCTGCGTGCACCGCATCCCAAACCGGCCAGAGCGAGGTATCCGAGGATCCCAGCCGCCATAGCGCCGTGCCTTGAACTCCGAGCCTCTCGCTGGCGCGCAATTCGTTGTACGCCGTGATGGCGTCTAGCATCCACACCTGATGCACATGGTTGTGCTCGTCGTAATAGGAATAGTGGGGATTCAACGAAGCGCTATCAAACTCAACGTCCGTCTCCGATTCCTCAACGTGCAGCAGCGCTTCCTGAATGCTGAACTCGGCGGCCGGCTCGTACTCTTTCTTCGGGGCCGTTGACCAGTCGTAGGCATAATTCGCGATCCCCACGACGATTTTCTGCGCGGGTACTACATCGAGTACCTGACGCAGATTCTCAACGAACCAGTCCTGCGACGCGATGGGGCCCGGCGAAGAGGTCAGCCAGTGCTGGTCGTAATTCATCAGCACGATGGCGTCGCACTGCTTGCCGAAGAATTCGTAATCGTAGGCATCGTCGCGTGCGGGCAACGCGATCATTAATTTCAGCCCCACGGAGTGCAGCGCAGGCGCCAGCCCTCCGATGAAGGCGCGGAAGTGCGCCTGGCTCGCGTCGGGGACTTCTTCAAAATCAACGACAATGCCGGCCTGGTGCGATTCGACGGCGTATTCGACAATGTCCCGCGCGAGATTCCGGCGCGCGGCGGGACTCGCCAGCAACTGCGCCATTTCCTTGATGCGCCATTCCACCCCGTCGTAGTTGTTGACCAGACCCATCATGGGCAGCTCGATGGGGGGATTGAACGACTTCATCCACTGGTGCAGCTTGTCGTCCTTGAGAAGCGAGATGGCCTCGGCAGGCGAAGCTTTGACGGTGTTCTGCCCGCGTTCGTAATCCACGATGGTCAACTCACCGTCCGGCGTGACCGCGTGCAGTTGCTCGGGGATTAGAAGGTCAAGGTCCTTATAATGTTTCTTCAAGGAAGCGAGGCTGTTGGCATCCCAGCTCACGAAAAACGCCGCGCGCAATGGATCGTAACTCGCCGGCACGGTTCCGATATTTGCGACGCGGCGATGCTGGCCTTCCCGCGCGGGCACCGGCTTCTTTTTCGATTTCAGGGCGCGGTATGCGGGCTTGGCGCCCGGCAGCAGTCCGGCGGGCAATTCCACGCTGACAGCAATGGTCACGAAAAAATAGGCCAGCAGTATCGTCAGAAGCGCGCCCGTGATTTCCATCACGCGCCGCGTGCGGCCCCAACGGACACGCTCCGCGTCGTAAAAGATTGGACCGCGTTCCTTCATTTCACCTTTCAACCTGGCGGCACGGCAGGCAAATATACATCAGGCTGGGCTGAGTCCGTCTGCGCGATTCCGTCTGCTCTATTGTAAGATGCGGGCATTGATGAAGCGAGTTTTCTCGAACCCCCTTGTCGTGTTAATCGCGGGCCTCTGCCTGCGGCTGTTTTTCGTGCTGAAGTTCCCCGCCAATTCCGGCGACACGGTTCTTTACGAGCAGATCGCCACGAACTGGCTCAAGCACCACGTCTATGGCATGGACGTGGGTGGCGCCATCACTCCCGTCGATCTGCGCATGCCCGGCTACCCGGCATTTCTTGTCCTCATGTATGCGCTCACCGGACGCACGGGCGCGGATGCGCGCCTCTGGGTGATGGTGGCGCAGATCGGCGTGGATCTTCTTTCCTGCTTGGTGATCGCCCGTTTGGCGGCGCTTTTGGCCTGCGCCTCTGAAGATTCCGCGCCGAACAAACGCGTGTATTCCGTCGCGCTCTGGCTCGCTGTTTTGTGTCCCTTCACCGCGAACTACACGGCGGTTCCGCTGACCGAAGTTTTCGCTGTTCTGTGGACGGGGCTGGCCTGCCATTTCCTTGTGCTTGCATTTCGGCGAGCCGCAAGCCCGGATTTTCTGCTCAAGAGTTCACACCTGCCTCTTCCGAGGAGCGTAAATTACACTTGCTTCGCAGGGGGATGCGTTGTTGGCATGGGAACGTTGTTTCGTCCTGAAGCACCCATTCTGCTGGTCGCTGCGTCCATCGTGCTGGGAGTCCTTTTTCTTACTCTCGGGAGTATGAGGCGCTGGTTTTCGAATAGCCTTGCAATGATGCTCGGTTGCTTGGTCGTCCTTTCTCCGTGGGCCTTGCGCAACTGGGTGACGCTGAGCGAACCGCAATTCCTCGCTCCGAAAAACTCAAATCTGCCGGGGGAACTGGTTCCCTACGGTTTCATGGCCTGGGAAAAGACCTGGCTCTACCGCGTCCGGGATTGCTACCTGGTGCCGTGGAAGCTCAACGAAGAATCCATTTCTGTGGATGACATTCCCGCGCGTGCCTTTGATACACCGGAAGAAAAACAGCGCGTCGCGGCCATTCTCGAACAATACAACAATGATTTAACCCTGACGCCGGAAGAGGATGCGGAGTTTTCGAAACTCGCACGGGAGCGCACCTCGCGCCACCCCTTGCGGACGTATTTCTGGTTGCCCGCTGCTCGCGCCGTCACCATCTGGTTCACGCCGCGCATTGAATTGCTGCCGGTTTCAGGGCACGTTTTTCCTTTTGCGCAAATGCGCGAAGATGACCCCGTCGATCAGGAAGTCACTAGCCTTTTTTTTGTGCTGAATTTGTTTTATGTGGGTTTAGGCATCTGGGGCGCGGCGCGGCTTTGGCGCTCCGATCCAGCGGCCCGGCCCGCGGTTGCCTTCCTGGCGCTATTCATCGTTTTCCGGACGGCCTTCCTGACCACGCTGGAAACGCCCGAGCCACGCTATGTTCTAGTTTGTTTTCCCGCATTGATCGCGCTGGGCGCGCAGGTCTTCGTCCGCCGTTCCGAGGGGCGGTAGCATGGGCTGGGCTGCACTTTGTGGAGTTACCTCTCCCCGAATGGTTCAGGGTGAATTGTCACGCGATAGATCTGCGGAAATTTTTCCTTCACTCGGTCTTCCAATGCCGCGGTCACGTCGTGTATCTGAGTAATCGGCAGGTCGCCTTTCATTGTGCCGTGGCAGGACACCAGGATGTGGTGTTCTACTTGCCGGGCTCGGACGTCGTGGCAGTTCACCAGCTCGTCGAATTCCAAAGGCAAGCGATTGAGAAACTCCTCGATCGCCATCGAAAGCTGTTTCATCTCCCCAATACCCGCGTCGGGTGTTGCGATGTGCCTCCCCAGCGGTTCGATGTGAATGTTCACCTCAATCGGTCCGTCGCGCAATTCGCGAATTTTCTCCTCCAGTCCCGTGGCTTGACGGTGTGCTTCGCGCAGGCTCAAGTTCTCATCCACTTCCAGGTGCAGTTCGATAAACAGTTGCCCGGCTTGCTGCACGGCCGTCAGGTCGTGAACCGCGAGGCCCAAACTTTGTGCCACCGCGCGAATCGCTTCGAATAAGTGCTCGCCCTGAGGCGCGCGAGGTTCCGCGTGCACCATTACATCCGCGGGAACGATCTCGCCAATGCGCTTTTCGATGGCGTCGCTCAAGGCATGCACCTGCTCGAGGCTCGCCGTCCTCGTCACGCTCACGGTCGCGTCGACAAAGTGGCGGTTGCCGGCGCGCCGCACCCGCACGCGATCGACATCCAGCACGCCATCCATGCGCGCCACGGCCTTGGCGATTTCCTGCTGCAAACCCTGCGGCGCCGCGTCCAGCAAGGCATCCAGCGTGCGTCTGCCGAGCCGCGCGCCCACCCACAAAATGACGGCCGCCACCGTCAGGCCCGCCAAGGCATCGGCGTAATTCAGCCAGGGCAAGTTCCACGTTTCACCGGCCCACACCAGCCCGATGCCGGCGATCACTACGATGGTGCTCCACACATCGGTAGAAAAATGCAGTGCGTCGGCCTCCAGGGCGTCGCTGGAATATTTTCGCGCGACACGTCCCAGGGCCCGCGCACGCGTTATATCGATCGACAAAGCAACCAGCAGCACCAGAATTGCCGTGAGGCCCGGCTGGATGTGCACGTTGTGGAAGAACAGCCGGTCAAACGCCTCATAGACGATGTAAAGAGCCGTTAGCGCCAGCAGCCCGGTCTCGACGAATGCCGAAAAGTTCTCAAACTTTCCATGCCCGTAGGGATGCTTCTCATCCGCCGGCTGGTCGGACATGCGCACGGAGAGAAACGTGATGATCGCGGCAAGCAGGTCAAGACCGGAGTGCAGCGCCTCTGAAAGGACGCCCAAGCTTCCCGTCCGGACGACCAAAAACGTCTTGAGGGAGACCAACACCAGAGCCGAGCCCACGCTCAAGAGCGCGGCCCGCTTCTTCTCCCGTCCTTCCTCGATTTGGTTGATCGCCGCCATCGCCCGCCTAGACTACCTCAGATTCAAGTTCGTTCGCTGGCTCAGGAGAAAGCGCACTTCAGACGCGCCTGCATCCGTGAACGGATCGGCATCCGTTCCCAAGGCATTTTGCGCAAGCTAGCTTTTTCGAGGGACAAAGAGCAGCGCCGCCGAGTTCATGATTTCATTCATGGCGGCGATTCCTGAAAAGAATTTACTTCGTTGCGCTCATCGGCGGCGGAGGCAAGAGCGGCAGCCGCTTGGCTTC